>JAFADT010000080.1 GCA_023424585.1 Pseudomonadota bacterium | reverse complement strand
CCCGCCCATGGCCTCCACCAGCCGCTTGCTGATGGCCAGCCCCAGCCCCGTGCCGCCGTAGCGGCGCGACACGGATTCATCCAGCTGGTTGAAGGGCTGGAAGAGGCCGGCGCGCGCGGCCTCGGTGATGCCCAGGCCGGTGTCCTGCACCGCGAAGTGCAGCTCGAAGAGGCCGCCCGGCGCGAGCGGCTGGCGCGGCGTGTCCACGGAGATGGACACCCCGCCGCGCTCGGTGAACTTCACCGCGTTGCCCACCAGGTTGAGCAGCACCTGCCGCAGGCGCGCGCCGTCGCCCACCACGCTGACGGGCGTCTCGTCCGTGACGTGGTAGCCCAGGTCCAGGGACTTCTCGCTCGCGCGCATGGCGAGCAGGTCCAGCACGGACTCCACGCACTGGCGCAGGTTGAAGGGCTGCTGCTCCAGCTCGACCCGGCCGGCTTCGATCTTGGAGAAGTCCAGCATGTCGTTGAGCAGCCCCAGCAGCGCGTCCCCGCTCTGGCGGATGGTGGACGCGAAGTCGCGCTGCTCGGGCGTGAGCGCCGTGTCCATGAGCAGCCCCGCCATGCCGATGATGGCGTTCATCGGCGTGCGGATCTCATGGCTTATGGTGGCCAGGAACAGGCTCTTGGCCTGGTTGGCGTCCTCGGCGGCCTGGCGCGCCCGCTGGAGGTCGGTGACGTCGTGGTAGATGGCGATGAAGCCCATGGACTGGCCCGCCACCGTCACCGGCAGCGCGCGCAGCTCCACGTCCACCACCGTGCCGTCCTTGCGCACGCGCCTCGTCACGACGTGCACGCGGTCCTTGCTCAGCACCTCGCGCGACGTCTCCTCGGCCTCGGGACGGATGGTGTCCGCGTTGGCCACCAGCTTGAGGATGTTGCGCCCCAGCGCCTCCTGCGGCGTGTAGCCGAAGAGGCGCTCCGCGGCCGGGTTCCAGCTGAGCACCTCGAAGTCGCGGCTGATGGTGACGATGGCCACCGGGCTGTGGCGCACCACCGCCTCGAAGAACTCCTTCTGCTGCCGGAGGATGGACTCGGCCGCCTGCGCGGCGTCCAGGCCCCGCAGGAGCAGCATCCAGCCGCCGTCCTGCGGCACCGCCTGCACCCGCACCGGGCGCACGGGGCCCAGCGGGACCTCCATCTCCGGGGAGGCGTCATGCGGCGAGGAGACCTGGGGGGGCGTCCAGCCCGGCAGCACGCGGTCCACGGGCTGCCCCACCAGCAGGTCGCGCGGCCCCAGCAGCGCCTCCGCGGCGCGGTTCACGGCCACGACCCGCAGGGTCGGGTCCAGGACGAGCACGCCGTCTCGCGTGTGCTCGAACAAGGCCGGATACGCGCTGGGTGGCAGTTCGGGCAAACGTCCCCCTCCGTTCAAGAACTGTAGGTCAGTCGAGGCGCCAGTTCCATGTCATCCACGGAAAACCGTGGAGGTGGGCGGGCGCAGGGCCTTTCCCGGTGCTCCCGGGACGGCGATTCAGGGGGTTGGAGTGCCTGCCTGGCCATGGAGGGGAGCAGGTTGTTTTGATGTGTCTCCATGCAGCGCGGGAAGCTCACCCAGGGTGCTGGCGAGGACGCTCCGGGCGATGCGTGAGCGAAGCCAGCGTCCGGGGGCCCAGGGGATCCATGCCACGGCGGAGGCCCCCTGGGACATGCCAGATGCGGGGTCCTCCAACGTTACGCCCCGAGTGCGGACCTCGTGCGCGGCGAGCGTGGGGCAGCCGGCCTCCGCCAGGTCTTGGTCCAGCGCGGCGATGGCCGCGTCCAGGGAGGGGGCCGCGAAGTCCTCCAGGAGCCGCGCGTGGAAGGCGGCCTCCGTCAGGGCGATGCACCGGTCAGGCCCGGTCGCGCAGCGGCGGGCCTTCCGCGCCACGTCCGGGGGCGCGGCGAGCCCCCCGAGCTGCGGGCCCGCGAGGAGCAGGGCGTTCATCCGGGCCGTCTGCTCGGCGGGCATGGGCGCCCAGTCCGCGGGCGGCGAGGCCATGGCGTCGTGCGCCAGCCGCTCGATGTCGAGCAGGTTGACCGCGAGCGAGCCGCCCGCGAGCGAGTCCGTGCGCAGGCTCAGCCACGCCAGGTGGCGCACCTGCTGCGCGGCCTCCAGCGGGTGGCCCGTCTTGAGCCCGTGGAGCATGCGGAACTTCGCCCAGCGCTGGAGGAGGAAGAGGTCCGGGACCTCGCCGGCGGTCCAGTGGACGCGGCCTGCGGCGCTCAGGGGGCCGCCGTTGAACAGGTCCCACCGGTCGTACGCCAGCAGCCGGACCATCCAGTCGAAGTCCAGGCGGGACACATCGATGTTCGCGGTGAGCCACCGGCCCTGTCGCAGGTCCAGCGCCTCCTCGCGCAGCGCCTCCGGCAACGCCAGCGGCGAGCCCACCGGGGGCGGCCGCTTCAGGTCGCGCGACCAGGGCAGCCAGGCGTTGAGCAGGAGGCCCGCGTCCCCCTCCGTCCGGCCTTCGTGGAACCAGGGGTCGGCCTCCAGCGCGGCCTCCTCCGCGCAGTAC
Source organism: Pseudomonadota bacterium (assembly GCA_023424585.1). Lineage (GTDB taxonomy): Bacteria > Myxococcota > Myxococcia > Myxococcales > Myxococcaceae > Corallococcus. The sequence continues at coordinate 5,460 of JAFADT010000080.1, read as the reverse complement.
GCGTCCACGCTCGCGGTGAGCGCCTCCTGATGGCGGCGCAGCGGGGCCTCGAACTGCCGCTGGAACCACACCTCCGCTCCCAGCATGCCGGCCGCGGCCAGCACGGCGAGCCCCGTGACGGAGGCCACGGCGATGCGCCGGAGCCGGCCCGGCGCGGCCCTGTCGGAGGACACCATGGCCGCGAATCCTAGGGGGCTTTTCCCGGAGGTCCCAGGAAGTGTCCGGGCCTGGCGCGCCCCTGTCTCAAGGCGGGCGACCCGCCGGGCCCCTGCCCTCCTGCCCATGGCCGGAGCCGCCGGCCCGGAATCAACGGCGGGCCCTGGCCGGTGCGGCGCGCGGGCGTCCTAGCTTTCCATTGACCCCACGGAAGAGAGAGCCGTGCCCGACGCGACGACCCCGCCCCTGATCCTCCTCATCGATGACGAGCCGGAGCTGGAAGTGATGGCCCGGTACCTCGAGCTCGAAGGCTACTCCGTGCTGACGGCGACCAACGGTGAGGAGGGGCTCGTGGCCCTGGCCTCGTGCCGCAAGCCCTGCATCGTGCTGTTGGACCTGATGATGCCGGTGATGGACGGCTATGGCTTCCTGCGACGGCTGCACGACGACGCGGCGCTGTGCGGACTGCCCGTCTTCGTGCTCACCGCCAGCTTCCCCACGGAGCAGATGGCCGGCGTCGCCGGCACCCTGCGAAAGCCCCTGCACATGGAGCTGCTGAAGGAGGCGGTTGCGCCCTACTGCCCGCCGGCGGGCGAGGAGAGCCCCGCGGCGAGCTGAAGGCCCCGCGTCAGGCCGCGACGCGGGCCACGCACTCGGGCCCGTCGTTGGCGGGCGAGTTCACCCCGCGCGCCACCTCGTGGACGTCCAGCAGCGCCTCCGGCGCGGGGACGAGCAGCGGCAGGAGGACGGCCGCCTCCTGCGGCTCCGGGCGCAGCCACACGGCCTGCCCTTCCGGGGACAGGATGACGGGCATCCGGTCGTGGATGGGGGCCATCAGCGCGTTGGGGCCCGTGGTGATGAGGGTGCACGTGCGCAGCACCTCGCCCGTGTCCGGCGCCGTCCACTCCTCCCACAGCCCCGCCAGCGCCAGCGGCCTGCCCTCGCGGTGGTGGAAGAAGTACGGCGTCTTGGGCTTCGTGGACTGCTTCCATTCGTACCAGCCGTCCACCACCACCAGGCACCGCCTGCGCTTGAGCGCCGAGCGGAAGCTGGGCTTCTCCGCCACCGTCTCCCCCCGCGCGTTGATCAGCTTGTTGCCGATGGACGCGTCCTTCGCCCAGGACGGGATGAGCCCCCAGCGGAACACGTCCAGCAGCCGCGCGCCGTCGTTGGGCACCACGGGCAGGAGCTGCGTGGGACAGAGGTTGAAGCGCTCGCGCTCCAGCGTCGCGCGCGCGCCCGCGAGCCCCAGCTCGGCGACGAGCTGCGCGGGAGAGGTCCGGACGGTGACTCGGCCACACATGGGACGCGAGCGTAGCGCCCGGCGGCGGGCGCCGCACGCCCCAGGCGCCCGGCCGGTGGGGGGCCGGACGCGGGGCGCTACGTGGGGAGCTGGATGCCGGACAGGCGCTGATACAGCTCCACCGCGCGGCTGTCCGACAGGCCGGTGATGTAGTCCGTCACGCACAACAAGCGCTGGTACGGCGTGAGCCGCTGGATGACCTCGTCGCGCCGGGGCGGACGCGGCGCCTCTTCGTCCGCCGCCGCGAACTCCGGGCGCTGGAAGCACTCCAGGGGCAGGAGCTGCCGCAGCTTCCGCTCCTCCGCGTTGGGGGACTCCGCCACCACGGACAAGGCGAACATGTCCAGCAGGCCGCCCAGCGTCTTGAAGCCCGCGCTCTCGATCTGGAGCACGCGCTCGCTCCAGTAGCCGTGCTCGCGGGTGAAGTCGGTGATCTCCTCCAGCCGCGCGCGCACCTCCGGCTGGAGCCCGGTGAGCGGCGTCTCCACGCGGCCCGCCTCCAGGTCGTGCGCGTGCGCCACGAAGGCCTCCACGCACCTGGGGATGAGCTTGCCAATGGCCCTCGCACGGGCCTGGGCCATGCGCGTCTCCAGGTGCCGGGGCGGCTTGCGGACCACCGGCTCCGGCAGCACCGACTCCAGCAGCTGGCACGCGCGCTCCATGGGCACGAGCCCCAGCTTCGCGGAGTCCTCCAGGTCGATGACGGCGTAGCAGATGTCGTCCGCGGCCTCGACGAGGAAGGCCAGCGGGTGGCGGCTGAACACGCCGGGCTCGCGCTCGCGCAGGCCCGTGGCGCGGTAGGCCTCCAGCGCCAGGTCCACGTCGTCCTGGAAGTAACCGAACTTCTTCTCCGACACGACGCCCTTCGCCTTCGGCCGGGCCCCGGGCAGCACCGACGGGCGCGGGTACTTGCTCATCGCGCCCAGCGTCGCGGCCGTGTAGCGCAGCCCGCCCCGGCGCTCGCGCGACTGGAGCCGGTTGAGGATGCGGAAGCCCTGCGCGTTGCCCTCGAAGTCGCGCAGGTCGCGCCACTCGGCCTCCGTCGTGAACGGGCTCCGTCCCGCTCCCGGCGCAGAGAGCCGCTGGCCCACCCAGTGCTGGATGGCCGCCTCGCCCGAGTGTCCGAACGGCGGGTTGCCGATGTCGTGCGCCAGGCACGCCGCCGCCACGATGGTGCCCAGGTGTGATGGGTCCAGCTCCACGCCCTGCGCCTTCAACCCCAGCCCGGCCTGGTGCCCCAGCGAGCGGCCCACGCAGGACGCCTCGATGCTGTGCGTGAGGCGCGTGCGCGTGTAGTCGCTCGTCGACAGCGGGAAGACCTGCGTCTTGTCGTGCAGGCAGCGGAACTCGCTGGAGAAGACGATGCGGTCGTAGTCGCGGGAGTAGTCGTTGCGCTCGTCGAGCTGCCGGTGCGCTGCCTCCACCCTGGACGCCTCCGCCTGCGCGGAGCGCGGTCCCGACCCGACGCGGGTGTCCGACAGGAGCTTGCGCCAGCGCTCCGTGCGTTCCTGACTGTCATCGCGACTCACGAGCCAAAGACCTCCGGGTGCGGTGGAGAGCCCCGCCATCGTGCTCCCCGGCACCGGGGGCGCAAGTTCCCTCGCCCTCCGGAGGCCCGCGCGTGCCCGCCCCCGGCTTCCCAGCCAGGCGGGCGGGCCCCGCGGACCGGCGCCGCGCTCCGACGGGCCCGGGCCCCAACTCCCGGTCCCCCGCGCCCTACTGGAACATCCTCCAGCGGGACGCCGTGGGTGACTCCGTGGGCAGCGCGACCGGCGCCTCCCAGGTGATGCGGTACTCGGTGTCCAGCAGGCCCAGCTTGCGCCCCAGGACCCGCGGGTTCCGCGCCCCCACCATGGTGAGCACCTCGCGCAGCACCCCCTCGTGATACGCCGCCGGCATGAAGTCGCGCCGCATGACGAGCACCGCTTCCCCCTCTCCCTTCCAGTCCACGGTGCGCTCCCCGTAGCTCACCGCCATCTGGTAGCCGGACGGCAGGTTCGACACCAGCTTGCGCGGGTCCCCCGCGGACAGGAGCAGGAAGGTGCGCCCCACCGCGGACTCCAGGAAGCTGCGCGTGGCCTGCATCCCCATCTGCCGGAGCGCCTCGTCGAACCCGCCCCACCGGGGGGACAGCACCCGCGACGCCTCCTGCGCCAGCTTGAGGAAGCTGGCCACCGGGTAGTTGAAGAAGCCCACGAAGCGGCGCTCGTCCGTGGCGGCCCGGCAGTTGGACACCGCGTCCTCCCCCACGCCGGTGCGCACGGTCTCCAGCACCCCCAGGAAGAACATGCCCCGGGCGGTGTCCAGCTCCGTCGCCGCCATGCGACGCACCGCCCAGTCCGCCTCCACCGCGCCCGCCTCCGGGTACGGCTTCGCCTGTGCTTGCATGCCTGCCTCCATGTGTCGCGTGAACCCACGCTCCACGCGCGAATCGCCAACCTGCCCAAGCCCTCTTCAGGAATGCACCGCGACCCTCGTGGCCTGGGCGCACCCGTCCGGAAACAAGACGGTGAAGCGCGAGCCCTGGCCGATGTCGCTCTCCGCCTGGATGCGCGCGCCATGCCCCTGCACCAGGCGCTTCACGATGGCGAGCCCCAGCCCGGTGCCGCGCGCCTTGGTGGTGAACATGGGCTCGAAGATGCGCTCCAGGAGCGGCGCGGGGATGCCCGGCCCGTCGTCCGTCACGCGCAGGCACCAGGCGCCATCCCCCCGCGCGTCGGCGTGCACGCGGACCGTCCCGGAGCGCTCCGGCGGGATGGCCTCCACCGCGTTCTGGATGAGGTTGACGAGCACCTGGCGGAACTGCTCGCGGTCCAGGAGCGGCACCGGCAGCCCGTCCGCCACCAGGTTGTCCACGCGCACGCCGTCCCGGCGGGGCACCACGCTGATGGCCTCCTCCACCAGCGGCCGGAGCGGGCACGGAGCGCGGCGCGGCGGCCGCCCCTTCGCGTAGTCCAGGAGCTCGGAGATGAGGACCGAGCACGCCTGTAGCTCCCGGTCGATGATGTCCAGGAAGCGCGGGATGCGAGGGTCGGAGGGCGGCGCCCCCGCCTTGCGCAGCCGGCGCAGGACGAACGCGTTCGCGGTGCGCGCGGCCGCCAGGGGGGTGCGCAGCACGTGGCTGACGCTGGCGGTGAGCTGCCCCAGCGACGCCAGCCGCTCCAGCCGCTCCGCCTGGTCGCGCACCGCGTGCACCTCCCGGACCGCGGCGTCCAGCTGCCCCACCCGCTGGGCCAGCTCCTCTTCGAGGGCGGACTCCGCCAACGCCTGGCGCCCGGCGCGCTCCCCCAGGTCGCGCAGCGCGTCCCGGCAGGCGACAACGAGCACCCCGTTGACGGCGGCCACCCAGCAGGCGTGCTCCAGGAAGCGCCACCACTCCGGGTGCAGCTGGCCGTAGACGGACTCCGGCCACAGCGCGCCCCGAACGCAGTGGTCCACCACCATGACCAGGCTCGCGGTGAGCAGCACCTTCGGATCCCGGTAGAAGGACAGCACCGCCAGCGAGCCGAAGATGTGGAAGTGCGTCTCGATGCGGCCGCCCGTCAGGTGGATGAACAGCGCGGACCAGAGCATCTGGCTCACCGCCACCACCTGCCGCGTCGTCGCCTCCCCCGGGTGCAGCCGCGTGAGCATCATCGGGAACACGCTCAGCGCCGCCCCCAGCAGCACCGCCGTCTGCACGTGCAGGTGCAGCGCGCGCACCTTGCCCTCCCACCCGGAGGGAGACACGAACACCGCCACCAGCACCGCGGCCACCCACTGCCCCAGCATCAGCGAGGTGAACAGGCCATCCACCCGCTTGCGCGCTTCCCGCAGCTGAAGCGCCAGCAACGCCGCCGCCCGCCCTTCCAGGCCGGGCAACGCAGTCACCGGAGCATGAATGGAAAAGGCTGACATGGACGAAGTCATCTCTTCACCCGGCCAGAATGGTGGCGGACCGACTTAAGCAGCAAAATTAGAACTACATGGAAACCGCCAAAACCCACCATGCTGCCCGAGGG
>JAFADT010000410.1 GCA_023424585.1 Pseudomonadota bacterium | reverse complement strand
AAGACCTGGCCCACGCCCTTCACCTGGGCCACCTTCTGCTGGAGGACGGTGGACGCGACGTCGTAGAGCTGCGCGCGGCCCTTGTGCTCGGACGTCAGCGCCAGGAGCATGATGGGCGCGTCCGCGGGGTTCACCTTCCGGTAGGTGGGGTTGTTGGGCAGGTTCGTGGGCAGGTTGCCCCGGGCGGCGTTGATGGCGGCCTGGACGTCGCGCGCCGCCCCGTCGATGTCCCGCGACAGGTCGAACTGCACGACGATGCTGGTGGAGCCCAGGTTGCTGGACGACGTCATCTGCGTGATGCCCGCGATGCGGCCCAGCTGCCGCTCCAGCGGCGTCGCGACGGAGGCGGCCATCGTCTGGGGGCTGGCGCCCGGGAGCTGCGCCTGCACGCTGATGGTGGGGAACTCCACCTGCGGCAGCGGCGCCACGGGCAGCAGCTTGAACGCGAGCCCCCCCAGGAGCGCCAGGCCGATGGCCAGCAGGGACGTGGCGACGGGGCGCCGGATGAAGAGCGCGGACGGGTTCATGGCCGCCGCCACCGGCGCCCCAGCGCGTCGAAGCCCAGGTAGATGACGGGCGTGGTGAACAGGGTCAGCAGCTGGCTGACCATCAGCCCGCCGATGATGGCGATGCCCAGCGGGCGGCGCAGCTCCGAGCCGATGCCGCCGCCCAGCGCCAGCGGCACGGCGCCCAGCATGGACGCCATCGTCGTCATCAGGATGGGGCGGAAGCGCAGGAGGCACGCCTCGTGGATGGCGGCGAGGGGGCGCTTCTTCTCCACGCGCTCGGCCTCCAGCGCGAAGTCGATCATCATGATGGCGTTCTTCATCACGATGCCGATGAGCAGGATGATGCCGATGAGGGCGATCATCCCCAGCTCCAGCCCGCACAGCCGCAGCGCGAGCAGCGCGCCCAGGGTCGCCGAAGGCAGCGTGGACAGGATGGTGAGCGGGTGGATGTACGATTCGTACAGGACGCCCAGCACGATGTAGACGACCACCACCGCCGCGAGCACGAGGAAGCCCTCGTGGGCGAGCGAGTCCTGGAACGTGCGCGCGGTGCCCTCGAAGGCCGTCTGGACGGAGGCCGGGATCCGGAGCCGGTCGCGCGCGTCATCGAAGGCGGCCACCGCCTGGGACAGCGACACGCCCGGGGCGGGGTTGAAGGACACGAGGGCCACGGGGAACTGGCCCTGGCGGTTGATGGTGAGCGGGCCCAGGCCCTGGCCCACGGTGGCGAGCGTCCCCAGGGGCACCGCTCCTCCCGTGGAGGACCGCAGGTAGAGGGAGTCCAGGGCGGTGTCCGCGCGCTGGAGCGCCGGGGGCACCTCCAGCACCACGCGGTACTGGTTGAGCTGGGTGAAGATGGTGGACACCTGGCGCTGGCCGAAGGCGTCGTAGAGCGCGTCGTCCATCTGCTGGGGCGTGATGCCCAGCCGCGCGGCGGTGTCCCGGTCCAGGGTGACGTTCATCCGCAGGCCGCCGTTCTGGAGGTCGCTGGAGACGTCCGTCAGCTCCGGCCTCCCGCGCAGGTGCTCCACCAGCCGCCCCGTCCAGGTGTCCAGCTCCGCGGCGTCGGGGGAGCTCAGGCTGTACTGGTACTGGGTGCGGCTCACGCGGCTGTCCAGCGTCAGGTCCTGCACGGGCGACAGCGCCAGGGAGATGCCCGGCACGTCCGCCAGCGCGGCCTGGAGCCGGCGGATGACCTCCGTGGCGGAGGCGTCCCGGTCCCCCAGCGGCTTGAGGGTGATGAGCATCCGCCCGCTGTTCTGCGTGAGGTTGGTGCCGTCCACGCCGATGAAGGACGACAGGTTCTCCACGGCGGGGTCCTCCAGCACGGCGCGCGCCAGCGCCTGCTGCCGCTCGGCCATGGCGGGGAAGGAGATGGACTGCGGCGCCTGGGAGATGCCCTGGATGACGCCGGTGTCCTGCACGGGGAAGAAGCCCTTGGGGATGGTGACGAGCAGGAGCGCGGTGAGCGCCAGCGTGCCCCCCGTGATGAGGAGCGTGAGCGCGCGGTGGCGGAGCACCCAGGTGAGCGCGGTGTCGTAGCGCCGGACCAGGGCGTTGAAGGCGCCGCCCATGACGCGCTCGAAGCGGCTGTCCTCCCCGGGGGGATGGCGGCGCAGCAGGCGCGAGCACAGCATGGGGGTGAGCGTCAGCGACACGACGGCGGACAGGAGGATGGTCACCGCGAGGGTGATGGCGAACTCGCGGAACAGCCGGCCCACGACGTCGCCCATGAAGAGCAGCGGGATGAGCACGGCGATGAGCGACACCGTCAGCGACAGGATGGTGAAGCCGATCTGCTTGGAGCCCCGGAGCGCCGCGTCCAGGGGGCGCGTGCCGCCTTCGATGTAGCGGCTGATGTTCTCGATCATCACGATGGCGTCGTCGACGACGAAGCCGGTGGCGATGGTGAGCGCCATCAGGGTGAGGTTGTTGAGGGAGAAGCCCAACAGCGACATGGCCGCGAAGGTGCCCACGAGCGACAGGGGCACGGCGACGCTGGGGATGAAGGTGGCGGAGGCGTTGCGCAGGAACACGAAGATGACGCCCACCACCAGCGCGATGGAGAACAGCAGGTCGCGCTGCACGTCGCTCACGGAGGCGCGGATGGTGGTGGTGCGGTCGCTCAGGACGGTGACCTTCACCTGCGCGGGCAGGGTGGCCTGGAGCTGGGGCAGCAGCTTGCGCACGCTGTCCACGACGGCGATGACGTTGGCGCCCGGCTGTCGCTGCACGTTGAGGATGACGGCGGGCGTGGCGCCGGCCCACGCGGCCTGCCGGACGTTCTCCGCGCCGTCGAAGACGTGGGCCACGTCGGACAGGCGCAAGGGGGCGCCGTCGCGGTACGCGAGGATGAGCGGGGCGTAGTCGGCGCTGGACAGCCGCTGGTCGTTGGCGTTGAGCGTGTACGCCTGGCGGGGCCCGTCGAAGCTGCCCTTGGGGCGGTTGACGTTGGCGGCGGCGATGGCGGTGCGCACGTCCTCCAGCGTCAGCCCGTGCGCGGCGAGCGCGGGGCCGTTCGCCTGGACGCGGACGGCGGGGCGCTGGCCGCCGCTGATGCTCACCAGGCCCACGCCGGGAAGCTGCGACAGCTTCTGCGCGAGCCGCGTGTCGGCCAGGTCCTCCACCTGCGGCAGCGGCACGGTGTCGGAGGTGAGGGCGAGCGTGATGACCGGCGTGTCCGCCGGGTTGACCTTGTTGTAGATGGGCGGGTTCGGCAGGTCCGTGGGCAGCAGGTTCGCGGCGGCGTTGATGGCGGCCTGGACCTGCTGCTCCGCGATGTCCAGGCTCATCTGGAGCGTGAACTGGAGCGTGATGACAGACGCGCCGCTGGAGCTGGACGACGTCATCTGGTTGAGGCCGGGCATCTGCCCGAACTGCCGCTCCAGGGGGGCGGTGACGCCGGAGGCCACCACCTCCGGGCTCGCGCCGGGCTGGAAGGTGAGGACCTGGATGGTGGGGTAGTTCACCTCCGGCAGCGCGGAGACGGGCAGCAGCCGGTACGACAGCACCCCGGCCAGCAGCAGGGCCAGCATCAGCAGCGACGTGGCGATGGGCCGCAGGATGAAGGGCTCGGACATTCAGTGCCCGCCGTCCGGGGTGCCCTGGCCGCTGCCGCCGACGCCCGGCGCCTGGGGGCCGCGTGAAGCCGGATGCCGGCGGATGGGGGCGCCGTTGGTCAATTGATCCGCGCCCTCCACCACCACCTGCTCGCCGGGGCGCAGGCCCCGGGTGATGACGGTGTCGTCGCCGTCCGCGGGGCCGGTCGTCACGGCGCGCACGTCGACGGTGTCGTTCTCCTGGACGACGTAGACGAACGTGCCCTGGACGCCGTGCTGGAGCGCGGCGGTGGGCACGACGGTGGCGCCGCGCAGGGTGTCCAGCCGCAGGCGCGCGTTGACGAACTGCTGGGGGAACAGCCGCGACTGGCGGTTGGGGAAGAGGGCCTTGAGGCGGATGGTGCCGGTGTTGGGGTCCACCTGGTTGTCCGTCGTGGACAGCGTGCCGGTGTCCAGCAGCCGCTGCCGGGTGCGGTCGAACGCCTGGACCTCCAGGCGCTGGCCGGCGGCCAGCTTCTCCAGGACCTCCGGCAGGTGGTCCTCTGGCACGGAGAAGGTGACGTCGATGGGTTGCAGGGTGTTGATGACGACGAGCCCGGACGCGTCCGCGGCGTGGATGATGTTGCCGGCGTCCACGAGCCGCAGGCCGGCGCGGCCGGCCACGGGCGACGTGATGCGCGTATAGGTCAGGTTGAGCTCGGCGGCGGCGACCGCGCCCCTGTCCGCCTTCACGATGCCCTGGTACTGGCGCACCAGGGCCCGCTGGGTGTCCAGCGTCTGCCGGGCGACGGAGTCCTGCTCCAGCAGCGCGGTGTAGCGGCGCAGGTCCACGCGAGCGTTCTCCAGCACGGCCTCGTCGCGCGCGAGCTGGCCCCGGGCCTGCTCCAACTGACTGAGGAAGGGGCGCGGATCGAGCTCCGCCAGCAGGTCGCCCGCGTCGACGTGCTGGCCCTCCTGGAAGGCCACGCGCATCAGCTGCCCGTCCACCCGGGAGTGCACGGCGACCGAGGCGGTGGGCGTCACCGCGCCCAGTCCGTTGAGGAACACGGGGACATCGCGAGCGCTCGCCGGGGCCGTGACCACGGATTGGGGCCCCCGCGCGCCGCGGCCTTGAGCGCCCGCGCCGCCGCCAGCGGCCATGTGGCCGGAGCCCCGGGGATGCTGGAGCCGCCGCGCGACGACGATGGACAGCGCGACGAGCCCCGCGAGCAGCAGCAGCCATCCCCAGCGCGGGCTCCGGCGACGGGGCGGTGCCCGCCCCGCTGGCGCGGCCTCGCCCGCGTCGGGCCGCGACGGCGCCTCGGGAGAGGAGTCCGTGTCGGGAGGAGAGCGCGTGGGCATGCGAAGAGCCACCAGGGGACCCACCGTGGAGGAACCGGTGGTTCGGGGGCTCCCAACGTGCGTCCGGCCGCGCGGGCCCTCAAGGCTCCCGAAGGGAGGGGCGCTGCCCTCCAGCGGACATCCCCGCGTGGGGAAGGGGGCGCACGCGCGAAGGGGGCGTCAAACCTGGAAAGGCAATGGGCCCGGAGGGTGACGAGGCGAAGGCCGGGCCGTTGCTTCCGGCCCGGGCTGGAGGAGGTCGCCTGGCTTGATGCGGTTGAATCAAGCCAGGGGGGCGCCGTCCCCGGCGCCGGCAACGCTCACGCGTTGAATGGCCCTGGGCAATCAACGGCGATGAGGGGGCTGGACGGCGATGCCGCCGCGCGTGGGGCGTTCGTCAGGAAGTCCAGGCCGCCGCGCCGTTGTGGATCGAGGGCGGTCACCGTGAGGATTCGCTCAACGCAGCGACTGCCCACGGGGCCTCAATGCACGCACTTGCCGCTCTTGCACATCCCCTTGTCGCCAAACTTGTTGTGCTCGAAGCACAGACACTCTGATTGGTTCGCGATGTTCTCGAAAGAGATGTTTCCTTTCGTGTCCACGCATTTGGCAGCGCTCTCAAGGTGTTCTCGCGATCCTGCTGGGCCAACGCGGGTGGACGGTCCCATGGGTGGAGTCCCGTCCAGGGGCCAGGGATGTCCCCCTTCGCGTCCGCACGGCAGCAATCGGGATGCCAACTCGATTCCAGGGAGGGCGCTCGAGGGACGCTCCCCGGTTGCGGGCGGCGTGGTGTGGGGTGCCACGCTGCTTGACGCGTCAAGGCGTCAGGTTGACACGTTGTCGGCGCGTTTGTGTCACTGGAGCCTGTTCCGGCGGGGAAGACGTCAGCCCGGCTGTTGCGTCCCCCCTGTTTCTGGAGCTTCCCGAGACACCTCCCTGGGGACGGCTTCCCCACGTAAGGTGGACGTGACGAAGCCGCGGGGGCAGGACAGAACCGCGGAGCACCGTCGGTGCCTGTCGGAGATCGTCACGCGCGCAGGGGACCCGCTGAGGTCGCCGCGTGAACGCAGGCCCAGGACCTGCCGCGGCTGGCGCAGAATGCGCGGTTGCAGCGGGTGACTCCCTGGGCGGCGCGGCCAGCTCGAACCGCGTCGCGCCGTGGTGGCAGCGTCCTCTCAAGGCCCCGGCTTCGCTCGTCCCTCCGTTCTCCGGAGCGCCGTGTTTCCCGGAGCCGCGGTGAGTGCACGGTGTTCGTGTGCCAGCGCTCGCACCGTGAGCGCGGGTGCCCTCCGCCTGCCTTGACAGCCCTGGGGGGAATCATGAGGATGCAAATCATTATCAACTTGAGACCAAGAGACGGGGTCGCGTGGTGGACGCGATGT
>JAFADT010000983.1 GCA_023424585.1 Pseudomonadota bacterium | reverse complement strand
CCCGCCCGCCCCCCGCCGCGCCCGCGTCCGCCGCTGCGGCGCCGGAGAAGCCCGCGGAGAAGCCGGGCCACCTGGTGAACAGCCCCTTCGTGGGGACGTTCTACCGGACCCCCGCGCCGGATCAGCCCCCGTTCGTGGACGTGGGCACGGTGGTGCGCAAGGGCCAGGTGCTCTGCATCGTGGAAGCGATGAAGTTGATGAACGAAATCGAGTCCGAGGTCGCCGGCCGCATCGCCGAGGTCCTCGTGGAGAACGGTCGCCCGGTGGAGTTCGGCCAGGCGCTGTTCCGCATCGAGCCGGCCTGAGTCTCTCTTTGTCAGGCGCGTCCGGCCCTCCCGGGCGGGGCGCGCCTCAAGGCCCTCGCGAAGGAGCACGGCCGTGTTCAAGAAGGTCCTGGTCGCCAACCGCGGGGAGATTGCCCTGCGGGTCATCCGCGCATGCCGTGAGCTGGGCATCGCCACCGTGGCGGTGCACTCCACCGCCGACGCCAACGCGCTGCACGTGCGCTTCGCGGACGAGGCCGTCTGCATCGGGCCGCCTCCGTCCAAGGAGAGCTACCTCAACGTGCCGCAGCTGCTCTCCGCGGCGGAGATCACGCGCGCGGACGCCATCCACCCGGGCTACGGCTTCCTGTCGGAGAACGCCGAGTTCGCGGAGGTCTGCGAGAACTGCAAGATCCGCTTCATCGGCCCGCGTCCGGAGATGCTGCGGCTGATGGGCAACAAGGTGAGCGCGCGCGCCGCGGCCCGCGAGGCGGGCATGCCGCTGCTCCCGGGCAGCCCCGGCACGGTGAAGGATCCGCGCGAGGCGGAGGCGTTCGCGAAGGAGATCGGCTTCCCGGTCATCCTGAAGGCGGCGGCGGGCGGCGGCGGCAAGGGGATGAAGATCGTCCGCGAGCCGGGCGTGCTCGCGCAGGCGTTCTCCACCGCGCAGGCGGAGGCGCTGGCCTCCTTCAACAACGGCGACCTCTACATCGAGCGGTACGTGGAGAAGCCGCGCCACATCGAGATCCAGATCGTCGCGGACGAGCACGGGAACATCATCCACCTCAACGAGCGTGAGTGCTCCGTGCAGCGCCGGCACCAGAAGCTCATCGAGGAGAGCCCGTCGCCCGCGCTCACGCCGGAGCTGCGCCAGCGCATGGGCGAGGTGTCCGTCGCCGCGATGAAGAAGCTCCGTTACAACAACGTGGGCACCATCGAGTACCTGCTCGACGAGCGCGGCGAGTTCTACTTCATGGAGATGAACACGCGCATCCAGGTGGAGCACCCCGTGACGGAGCTGGTCATGGGCGTGGACCTGGTCCGTGAGCAGATCCGCATGGCCTACGGGCACCCCCTGCGCTTCAAGCAGGAGGACATCCAGATCCGCGGGCACGCCATCGAGTGCCGCGTGAACGCGGAGGACCCCGTCACCTTCGCGCCGTGGCCGGGGAAGATCACCGGCTACAGCGTGCCGGGTGGCTACGGCGTGCGCGTGGACTCGGCCGCGTACGAGAACTACATGGTGCTGCCGCACTACGACAGCCTGCTGTCGAAGCTCATCGTGCACGCGGAGGATCGCGAGACGGCCATCCGCCGCATGCAGCGCGCGCTCTCCGAGTACGTCGTGGAGGGGATCCGCACCAACATCCCGTTCCACCGGGCCGCACTGGCGGAGGAGTCCTTCCAGGAGGGCAATTACGACACCCGCTTCGTGGAGCGCCTGCTGGCGAGCGAGACGGGGTCGCGCCGCCTCAAGAAGGCCGTGGAAGAGACGCCGTAGCGCTCGTGGCGAAGTCGTGGAAAGCCCGCCGGGCGGACGAGCGTCCAGGCGGGTGATCCAGCCCTGGGGGAGGGCAGGCTGTTTCTTGACCCGCATCGGAGGATTCCGTTAGCCTCCGAACCTCCCCCCCAGAGAAGGACTGAAACCCGCGAAGTTCCTCGGGGTTTCTGCCTGCCGGAAGCGCACGCTCGATGGACAAGAACAAGATCATCGAAGCCGCCGCGAAGCTGGTCGCGAAGGGCGCGTACGACAAAGCCATCAAGGAGTATCAGAAGGTCCTGGAGGTCGACCCGAAGGACATCCGGGTCCTCCAGAAGATGGGGGAGCTGTACCAGAAGAAGAACGACAACGCGCAGGCGGCGCACTTCTTCATCAAGGTCGCGGAGAGCTACTCCTCGGACGGCTTCTTCCTCAAGGCCGTCGCCCTCTACAAGCAGGTCCTCAAGCTCAACCCGAACCTGCTGGAGGTGAACCTCAAGCTGGCGGAGCTGCACCAGCAGCTGGGGTTGATGTCGGAGGCGATGGCGTACTTCCAGATCGTCGCCAATCACTACGACAAGGCGGGCGACACCAAGTCGAGCCTCGATACGCTCAAGAAGATGGTGGATCTCGACCCCGAGAACGTGGCGTCGAAGATCAAGCTCGCGGAGCTGTACGCGCGCGAGAGCATGACGCAGGAAGCGGCGCAGGAGTTCAAGCGCGCCGCGGAGTACCTCAAGCGCAACGCCCGCGCGGATGACTGGCTGCGCGTCGCCGAGCGCCTCTCCGCGCTGGAGCCGGACAACCTCCCGCTCGCGAAGGAGCTGGCCGCGTCGTACCTGCAGCGCGGTGATCAGAAGCGCGCGCTCGCCAAGCTCCAGGTGTGCTTCAAGGCGGATGGCCGCGACGTGGAGACGCTGACGCTCCTGGCCCAGGCGTTCCAGGGGCTGGGCCAGGTCTCCAAGACGGTGTCCGTCTACAAGGAGCTCGCGAAGATCCACCAGGAGCGCGGCCGCACCGCCGAAGCGGACGGGGTGTGGACGCAGATCGAACTGCTGGACCCGCAGGACCCGGATCTGCTCGCGCGCCGGGGG
>JAFADT010000967.1 GCA_023424585.1 Pseudomonadota bacterium | reverse complement strand
CTGTCAACCCGCTCGTTGACTGCCCTATTTCCTTGTCGGTGCTGCGCTCTCCCCGAAGTGCCTTCCGCGCCAGTGCGCGGGCTTCGAAGCGAGGGGCGCGGCTTCTACCACCGCCGCGTCTTGTGTCAACTACCCTACGGTCACTGCTGATTCCCGACCCGCTCCGCCTCCCGTGAGGCGGCAACCCACTCCAGCACCTTCAACGCCCGCAGTTCGCCTATCCTGATGCGGCAACCATCTAAGAATCGGTTGGGAGAATGTCAACTTCCCTTCACCGAGGAGGCCGGCTTCGCCTCTCCACATCACCGCGCCCTGCAGGTACCACCGGGGTGGCGCCTGCGTGTCGCCGCGAGGTCGGCGGCTTATCCATCAAGCGATCGGGCGACGCAAGAAATTTGATGCAGGGCGCCGGCGCGGTGCGACGTGGTGTAGGGGGAACCCATGAGGCGGTTCCACCCATTCCCCGCCGACCTCAGTTCCCGAACCTGAGCTTCGAGAGGTCCACCCTCCCCCGCCGGCACTTCTCCGCGACCACCACCGAGCGCAGGTCCTGGTAGGCGCGCTCGAAGTCGTCGTTCACGATGATGTAGTCGTAGGACGCGATCCCCCGCTCCATCTCCGAGCGGGCGGCCAGCATGCGGCCTCGGATGGCCTCATCCGAGTCCGTCTGGCGCTCGCGGAGGCGGCGCTCCAGTTCCTCCATGGACGGCGGCAGCACGAAGACGAGCACCGTATCAGGGTGCTTGCGCTTGATGGCCTGCCCGCCCTGGACGTCGATGTCGAAGACCGCCGTGCCGCGGCGCTGGCGGGCTTCATCCACCACGGACTGGGGGCTGCCATAGAAGTTGCCGTGGACCTCCGCCCACTCCACGAACTCGCCCCGCTCGATCTTCTCCTGGAAGGCGGCGACTCCCACGAAGTGGTAGTCCACGCCCTCCTGCTCCCTGCCCCGGGGACGCCGGGTGGTGACGCTGGTGGAGAAGATGCCGTCCGGCATCTCCTTCAGCAGACGGTGCGCGAGGGTCGTCTTCCCTGCTCCGGATGGAGCGGAGAGGACGAGGAGCAGGCCAGGCTGGAGTCCAGAGGGTTCGTTCATTCGACGTTCTGCACCTGTTCGCGGATGCGCTCGACCTCGGCCTTCATCGAGACCACGCGCGCGGAGATCTCCGCGTGCTGGCTCTTGGAGCCGGTCGTGTTCACCTCGCGGTGCATCTCCTGCACGAGGAAATCCATGCGCCGGCCCACCGGCTCGGGGCTCGCCATCAGCAGCCGGAACTGCTCGAGGTGGGTCGCGAGCCGGGTCACCTCTTCCGCGATGTCCGTGCGCTCGGCGAACAGGGCCACCTCCTGCGCCAGGCGCTGCGGATCCACGGCGACGCCGCGCGCGAGCTCCGCGACACGGTCGGTGAGGCGCTGCTGGTAGTCACTCACCGCGCGTGGCGCGAGCCGGGCGACCTCCTGGCTCCAGCCCTCGATGAGCTTCATCCGGGCGTCCAGGTCGGCGTGGATGGACTCACCCTCGGTGTTGCGCATCGTCTCCAGGGCGGCGAGCGCCTGCTGGAGCGCGGTCTGCGTGGCCTGGGTGGCGGACTCCACGTCCACGCCCTTCTCCTCCAGACGGATGACGCCCGGCTGGTTGGAGACCTGGGACCAGGCGATCTCCGCCGGCTGGCCCAGGGCCTCGGCGACCTCGCGGAAGGCGCGCGCGTATTCGCGGGCCAGGCCGACATCCACGGTGGGGACGTTGCCCGAGACGGTGGCGGCCTGCCGGCGCACCAGGATCTCCACCGAGCCTCGCGCGAGGCGGTCCTTCACCTGCTTCACGAGCGCCGGCTCGAGCGCCGACAGCTCGCGCGGAAGCCGGACCTTCACTTCACAGAACTTGTGGTTGAGCGAGCGAGCTTCCACGGAGACCTCTTCGTCCCCCACGCGGGCGCGGCCCGAACCAAATCCGGTCATGCTCTTGAGCATCGGGCCGGGTGCTAGGGGCTTTCCGTCCCAAGGTCAAGCCAGCGTCTTGTGTCCGTTTCAATTCTGGTAGGGTCCGCCGCCGATGGCGTGGCACAAGCGGCTTGAAACGTGGGCGAAGCTGGCACTGGCGCTCCTGGCTTCCCTCCTGTTCTGGCGCCCCGGACGCCGGCGCTCTCCCGGAGCGCCCCTCCCGCACCCGCGCAAGGTCCTGCTCGTCCGGCCCGACAACCGCGTGGGCGAGGCCCTTCTCACCACGCCCCTGATGCGGACCCTCAAGGCGCACCTCCATCCGCCTCCGGAGGTGCATGTGCTGGTGCACGCCAAGGTGGCTCGCGTCCTCCAGGGGCACCCTGACGCGGATGCGGTCCTGGCGTTCGACCGGCGCTTGCTGTGGCTGGGCCCCCTGGCGCCCGGCGTCCGCGCACTCCGCCGCGAGGGCTATGACACCGTGGTCGATTGCGCCAACTGGAGCGCGCCTTCGGTGACGAGCGCGATCGTCTCCCGGCTGGTGGGCCCCAGGGCGGTCGTCATCGGGCCCGGCATCTGGCCGGTGTCCCTGCTGCAGTCGGTGTCGGTCCCGGCCCGCGCCGATACGCGGCGCGAGGCCGTGCAGCGGACGCACCTCTTGACGCCCCTGACGAAGGGGGCGGTCGCAGAGGGGCTCTCCTTCCGCGAGCCAGTGCTCGGCGTGTCGTTCCGTGGCTATCTGGCGACGTTCGCCGGGGCGGGTTCACGGCGCGCGGTCATCAACCCGGGGGGACGACTGGGTGAGCGCCGCATCCCCGCGGAGGCCTTCGCGGCGGCTGCTCGGGAGCTGATCTCGCTCGGCTATTCGCCGGTGGTGACCTGGGGGCCGGGAGAGGAGACCCTGGCTCGGACCGTGCTTTCTGGCGCTCCAGGGGCGGAGCTGGCTCCGCCGACGAGCATCGACGAGTTGGGTGCGCTCATGCGGACCGCGGGCCTCACCATCTGCAACAACACCGGGCCCATGCACCTGTCGGTCGCCGTGGGTGCGCCCACGCTGGCGTTCTTCCTGCGCATCGACATGGAGCGCTGGGGCCATGCGGTGGCTCCCCACCGGATGGTGGACCTGACGCCCGTCGTGGATGGCACTTCCGGCGTGGGGTTGGAGCAGCGCGTGGCCGCGGAGGTCCGGTCGTTCGTCTCGGAGCGGGCAGCGCTCACGGGGTGAGCGGCCGTTCCTCTTCGGGCACCATTCGCGGGACGCCGTCCACCACGGGCCAGGCTCGATGACAGTGGGGACAGCGCACTTCAGGCGGGGGGCCTTCGTGCTCGTCGAGCGGGCCCTTGCAGTGGGGGCAGCCCAGGATGGACCGCAGCACCGGGTCCAGGGGCATGGCTACTTCGCGCCTTCGCGACCGAGCCTGCGCGCCAGCTCCGTGGTGCTGTGGTCCTTTGGATCTCCCGCCACCGCGGTCCTGCCTCCGTAGGCGCGGACCTCGTCGCCTTCTGGGATGGACTCTGGCGTGTAGTCCGTCCCCTTCACGTGCACGTCGGGCTTGAGGGCTCGGATGATGCTCCGCACGTCCGGTTCATCGAAGACGATGACGCGGTCCGTGCAGGCCAGCGCCGCGACCAGCTCCGCGCGCTCCGCCTCCGGGATGTGAGGACGACCCGGGCCCTTGTAGGCCCTCGTGGAGGCGTCCGAGTTCACCGCCACCACGAGCACGTCCGCCAGGGCCTTCGCCCCTTCCAGGTAGCGGACGTGCCCGACGTGCAGCAGGTCGAAAACGCCGTTGGCCAGGGCCACCGTGCGGCCCTGCTCGCGCCAGCGTTCCCGTTCCTCCGCGATGGCGGCGACGGGACGCAGCTTG
Organism: Pseudomonadota bacterium; assembly: GCA_023424585.1. Lineage (GTDB taxonomy): Bacteria > Myxococcota > Myxococcia > Myxococcales > Myxococcaceae > Corallococcus. The sequence continues at coordinate 1,044 of JAFADT010000967.1, read as the reverse complement.
TCCAGGGTGTTCATCGTGGGCTCCGCAGCGCTTCGAGGAGTTCTTCGCGCGAGACCGTCGCCGTGCCTGGCTTCTGCACCACGAGCGCGCCCGCGACGTTCGCCAGCCTCGCGGCTTCACCGAAGGATGCTCCGGCCGCTAGCGACAACGCGAAGCTCGCGATGACCGTGTCACCGGCTCCTGTCACGTCCACGGCCGCCTTCGCTCCGTGCACGGGGATGAGGTCCACTCCGCCCTTCGCGTCGAAGAGGGCCATGCCGTGTCGGCCTCGCGTCACCAGCAGCGCCTGACAGCCCAGCTTACGGACCGCTTCGCGACCGGCCTCCAGGAGGTCCTCCTTCGTGCGCACCGGCTGGCCCGTGAGGGCCTCCAGCTCCGGCTCGTTGGGCTTGCACACCGTGAGGCCCGCGAAGGCCGTGAGCGCGTAGCGGCTGTCCACGCAGACCGGGAGACCGTCCGCGGCGAGCTTTCGCAACACCGCGCGGACCTCGTCGCTGACGACGCCCGCGCCGTAGTCCGAGACCACCACCGCGTCCGCGTCCTTCGCCGCGGTCTCCACCTGCCTGGCGATGGCCTTGCGCATCCGGGGCGGGAGGGGGCCTCGCTGGCCCCGGTCGACCCGAAGCATCTGCTGCCTCGTGGTGCTGATGCCTCCAGCGAGGATGCGCGTCTTCGTCTCCGTCTGGATGCTCCGGCTGCTGACCGCGTGCAGTTGGACATCCGCGGCCTGGAAGAGCTTGCGCAGCTCAGTGCCCATCGGGTCCACGCCCAGGGCTCCCACCGCCGTCACCTGTCCCGACAGCGCGCGGATGTTGGCCGCCACGTTGGCCCCGCCACCGAGCTTCACCTCCGAGGACTCGTACCGGACGATGAGCACCGGGGCCTCGCGGCTCACGCGATCCGTCTGGCCGTAGAGGTAATGGTCGGCGACCAGGTCTCCCACCAACAGCACCCGACGGCGCGCGAAGGCGAGTGGCAGGCGCGAGGACGATGCTGCCGGACGTGAAGACGAAGCCACGGGCATGGGCGCGCGTTGTCCCACAG
>JAFADT010000940.1 GCA_023424585.1 Pseudomonadota bacterium | reverse complement strand
CCCTGGTGAAGAGCCAGGTGGGCTTCGACCTGATGGGCGCCGTCGGCCTCTTCGACCGCTTCGAGATCGGCGTCGTGCTGCCCATCACCGTCCAGGGCTCGGAGAACTCGCCGGCCGTGGACTCCTCCTTCGCCAACGGCGTGAGCGGGGGCGGCATCGGCGACCTGCGCCTCATCCCGAAGGCGCGGCTCCTGGACGGTGACGACTACGGCGTGTCCGTGGTGCTGCCCATCTCGCTGCCCACGGGCGGCGCGTCGGACTTCCTCGGCGGCTCCGGCGTGTCCGTCAACCCGCGCGTGGTGGCGGAGTACGGCAAGCGCTTCCGCGTGCTCGCCAACGTGGGCGTGGACATCCGCAAGTCGGAGCAGCTGCGCAACCTGAACGTCGGCAGCGCGCTGGCGTACGGGGTGGCCGCGGAGGCTCCGCTGGGCGACATCCCGCTGGCCGTGCAGGCCTCGCTGGTGGGCGCGCTGGGCTTCAAGCAGCAGGACGCGGAGGAGCGTCCGCTGGAGCTGCTCGCGGCCCTGAAGTACCGCGCGCCTACCGGCCTGTCCGCGCAGGTGGGCGCGGGCCCGGGCCTCACCCACGGCTACGGCACGCCGACCTTCCGCGTGCTCGCGTCCGTGGCCTACAGCACCCCGGAGCGCGCCCCGGCGCCTCCGAAGCCCGTGTGCCCGGAGGGCCCCGAGGACTTCGACGGCTTCCAGGACGAGGACGGCTGCGCGGACCCGGACAACGACGGCGACGGCATCCTGGACACGGCCGACAAGTGCCCCAACGAGCCGGAGACGGTGAACGGCTTCGAGGACGAGGACGGCTGCCCGGACACGAAGCCCACGCCGCCTCCGCCGCCGGTGGACTCGGACGGCGACGGCATCCTGGACCCGGACGACAAGTGCCCCAACGCGCCCGAGGACTTCGACGGCTTCCAGGACGAGGACGGCTGCCCGGATCCGGACAACGACAAGGACGGCATCCCCGACACGGCGGACAAGTGCCCGCTGGAGCCGGAGACCATCAACGGCGTGGAGGACGAGGACGGCTGCCCGGACAAGGGCAAGGTCAAGGTGCTCGTCGAGGGCGAGCGCATCCTCATCCTGGAGAAGGTCTACTTCGCCACGAACAAGGACGTCATCCTGCCGCGCTCGTTCCCCATCCTGAAGCAGGTGGCCGCCGTGCTGCGCGCCAACCCGCAGGTGGAGCTGCTGCGCATCGAGGGCCACACGGACAGCCAGGGCAGCGACGTCGCCAACCTGGACCTGTCCAAGCGCCGCGCCGCCAGCGTCCGCACGTTCCTCATCAACGAGGGCATCGCGGGCGAGCGCCTGGAGTCCGAGGGCTTCGGCGAGACGAAGCCCGTGGACACCAACAAGACGGCCGCGGGCCGTGAAAACAACCGCCGCGTGGAGTTCAACATCACGCGGATGGGCAAGGTGGAGGTGGAGCAGCCCGCCCCGTAGCGGCCCCGCTCCAGGGCATGAGACACGCAAGGCCCGGTTCCCCCCGAGGGAGCCGGGCCTTTTCGTCACCCGCGCCCCGTCCTGTCACGTCACGCGCGCGCGGGAGGCGCGCGTGACCGGTCACGGCGAGTCACCGGACGCGAGTCAAGAGGGTGTTTACATCCGGCGGAGGTCCGCATGGCCGCTGATGCCATTCGCGTAAGTGGGCGTCAGGACTCGGGCGCGCAGCAGGGCGCTACAGGCTGGTAGCGGAATACTTGCCAAAGCGCCCGACTTCCTGATGATTGTCGAGGGTGGGTGTTTCCGCGGACGGCGCCGCGGTGCTTCCGCCACGAGGACGACATGGACCAGTTCGAGCAGAACAAGCAGGCCGCGAAGATTCGTGTCGTGGGCGCGGGCGGGGCGGGCTGCAACGCGGTCAACACGATGATTCTGTCGAAGCTGGACCGCGTCGACTTCATCGCCGCCAACACCGATGTCCAGGCGCTCGCCGCGAGCAAGGCGCCCACCCGGCTCCAGTTGGGCCAGGCGCTCACCAAGGGCCTGGGCGCTGGCGCCAACCCGGAGATGGGCCGCGAGGCCGCCCTGGAGTCGCGCGATCAGATCGCCGCCGTGCTGGAAGGCGCGGACATGGTCTTCGTGACCGCGGGCATGGGCGGTGGCACCGGCACGGGCGCCGCGCCCATCATCGCGGACATCGCCAAGAGCCTGGGCTGCCTCACGGTGGGCGTCGTCACCAAGCCCTTCCTCTTCGAGGGCAACAAGCGCCGCAAGCAGGCCGAGCAGGGCATCGTGGAGCTCAAGGCCGCGGTGGACACGCTCATCACCATCCCCAACCAGCGCCTGCTGTCGCTCTCCAATGAGCCCATGCCGCTGCTGGAGACCTTCAAGCGCGCCGACGAGGTCCTGCTCAACGCCGTGCAGGGCATCAGCGACCTCATCCAGTACCACGGCTACATCAACGTGGACTTCGCGGATGTGAAGACCATCATGAGCGACAAGGGCCTGGCGCTCATGGGCACGGGCCACGCCTGTGGCGACCGCCGCGCCATCACCGCCATGCAGCAGGCCATCTCCAGCCCGCTGCTGGAGGACGTCTCCATCGACGGGGCCACGGGCCTGCTCATCAACATCACCGGCGGCCGCGACATGACCCTGCAGGAGGTCAACGAGGCGCTGACGCTGGTGCACGACGCGGCGGACGGCGAGGCGGAGATCATCTTCGGGTCGCTCATCGACGAGCAGATCCAGGACGAGGTGAAGATCACCATCATCGCCACGGGCTTCGTGCACCGGGACGCGCCCAAGGCGCGCTCCATCTCGCAGGTGGTGCCGGTGTCCGTGGTGGGCCGCCCGCCGGCGGCGCCGCCGCCGTCCGTGCTGACCTCACCGCGCGAGGAGGTGGCCAGCCTGGTGCCCGCGAAGGGCACGCCCCGTCCGACGATGTCCACCGTGGAGGCGCCCAAGGCCGGCATGCAGAGCGCGCGCACGTCGGTGGTGAAGGACGCGGCGCTGCCCCTGGACGAGGATCAGTTCGACATCCCCACGTTCCTGCGCCGCCAGGGCCAGACGGAGCTGCCGTAAACAGCGTCGGGAACGCTAGCCGCGGGGGAGGCGGGCGACGCTCGCCGTGCCCTTGCCGGTGAGGCGATCACACCGGGTGAGCAGGCCGTCCACCTCGTCGTAGAGCGCGTCGATGCGCTCCGTCGCGCTGGGGGCCGGGAGCAGCCCGTCGCCGGACAGCTCCTCCAGGCGGGTGCCGGCGCGCTGCAGCAGCTGCAGGGCCTTGAGCAGGGAGCGGCCCTGCTTCGTGCCGTCGGGCGTGAAGAGGGTGCCGCCCTCGTAGAGTGTCACCAGGTTGGCGCGGGTGTCCTGCTGCCGCTGGTGGAGCCGGTTCCGGTACAAGTCCAGACGGCGGGCGCGACGGGCACCATGCAGGTCCACGACGCTGTGCGTTCCTGTCGAGGGAGGATTCACGTCGGGCAAGGTACGCCAGGGCCTCGCAAGGCCGCAAATTTACGGGACTGTACGGACCTGTTGCGCACCCGCCCGAGCGCTTGTCAGTCAAGGGGGTGGGGGTTAGGTTGGCCGCCCTTCGCCACGCCAGGGTGCCTGCCATGTTCCAGAAGCTGCTCATCGCCAACCGGGGTGAAATCGCGCGTCGCATCGGGGCGGTGGCCCGGGGCATGGGCGTGAAGACGGTGGCGGTGTACTCGGACGCGGACGCGAGCCTCCCCTTCGTGAAGGAGGCGGACGAGGCCGTGCGCATCGGCCCCGCGCCCGCGAAGGACAGCTACCTGAGCATCCCCGCCATCCTGGAGGCGGCGAAGAAGACGGGCGCGCAGGCGGTGCACCCGGGCTACGGCTTCCTGTCGGAGAACGGCGAGTTCGCGCAGGCGTGCGCGGACGCGGGCCTCACCTTCGTGGGCCCGCCGCCGGAGGCCATGGCCCGGATGAAGGACAAGAGCCAGGCGCGCAAGCGGGTGTCCGCCGCGGGCGTGCCGGTGGTGCCGGGCAGCGACGGCGTGCTGCCGGACGTGCAGAGCGCCCTGGAGGCCGCGGAGCGCATCGGCTACCCGGTGCTGTGCAAGGCCGCCAGCGGCGGTGGCGGCATCGGCATGGCGGCGGCGAACAACCCCGCGGAGCTGGAGAAGGTGTACCGCCAGTGCACGGACCGGGCGAAGGCCGCCTTCGGCCGCGAGGGCGTGTACCTGGAGCGCTACTTCCCGGCGCCCCGCCACATCGAGGTCCAGATCCTCGGCGACACCCACGGCCACCTCATCCACGGCCTGGAGCGCGAGTGCTCCATCCAGCGCCGGCACCAGAAGGTGGTGGAGGAGGCCCCGTCGGTGCTGTTCGCCGACGGGCGGAACGCAGCGCTGGCGGACACGCTCTTCACGGCAGCCGTCAAGGCGGCCAAGGCGTTCGGCTACGCCAACGCGGGCACGGTCGAGTTCCTGTACTCCGACGGGCAGGTGTACTTCATCGAGATGAACGCCCGGCTCCAGGTGGAGCACCCGGTGACGGAGCTGACCACGGGGCTGGACCTCATCGGCTGGCAGCTGCGCATCGCCGCGGGCGAGAAGCTGACGGTGAAGCAGGAGGACGTGAAGCGGAAGGGCGCGGCGCTGGAGTTCCGCATCTACGCGGAGGACCCGGTGAAGTACTTCCCGTCCCCCGGCCCGCTGAAGGTGTTCCAGCCGCCCACGGGCGAGGGCGTGCGCCTGGACTCCGGCTACGCGGAAGGGGACGTGGTGACGCCCAACTACGACCCGATGATCGCCAAGCTCATCATCACCGGCCCCACGCGCGACGAGGCCATTGCCCGCGCGGTGAAGGCGCTGGAGTCCTTCCGCATCGAAGGCATCAAGACGAACATCCCGCTCCACCTGCGCATCCTGAAGGACCCTGCCTTCAGCGCCGGTGAGCTGGACACGCACTTCCTGGATCATCACGCGAAGCCTTAGAGGGCGGCGGGGGAGGCCCCGCGCTCGTTTCCCACCCGAGGAGGGACGGTTCATGGCGGACGTTGCGGCGCACATCACGGGCACGGTGTGGAAGATCGAGGTGAAGGTCGGCGACACGGTGGATGCCGGCCAGACGCTCGTCATCCTCGAGTCCATGAAGATGGAGATGCCCGTGGAGGCCGAGTCAGGCGGCACGGTGAAGGAGATCCGCTGCAAGGAGGCGCAGTCGGTCAACGAGGGCGACGTCCTCGTGGTGCTCGAGTAGGCACGGGTTTCACCCTCGGGACGGGGAGCGACGCCAGGGATGGAGCCCACGCTGGAGGTGGAGGATCGCGAGGGCGGAGTCCGGGTGCTCACCGTCTCCAACCCGTCGCGGCGCAACGCGCTCAACGACGCGTTGCTGGCCCGGCTGGACGCGGCGCTGGAGCCGGCCGCCCATGTGCGCGCGCTCCTGGTGCGTGGCCAGGGCGGGCACTTCTGCGCCGGTTACGACCTGACGCACCTGGGGCCGCCGGGCGCGGATGGGCGGCTGCCGGATGATCCGCTGGTGGCGTGCCTGCTGAAGCTGGAGCGGCACCCGGCGCCATCGGTGGCGCTGGTGCAGGGCGGCGCGGTGGGCGCGGGCTTCGACCTGGCGGCCGCCTGCGACTTCCGCGTGGGCGCCGCGGACGCGTTCTTCCTCATGCCTCCGGCCCGGCTGGGCATCGTGTACTCGCCGGAGGGGCTGGCGCGGGCGGTGCGGCTGGTGGGGCTGGCGCGCGCCAAGCAGCTGTTCCTCACCGCGCGCCGGCTGCCGGCGGCGGAGGCGCTCGCGTGGGGCCTGCTGGAGGAGTGCCCCGAGGACGCGGAGGGACGCGCGCTGGCGCTGTGCGCGACGCTGGCCGCGGGGGCGCCCAAGGCGGTGTCGGGGATGAAGGAGGCGTTCGGGCTGCTGGCGCGCTCCGGGCTGTCCCCGGAGGACGTCGCGCACCTGCGTCAGGTGCGCGGCGACGCCTTTGGCAGCGAGGACGCGAAGGAGGGGCGCGCGGCCTTCCTGGAGAAGCGCGCGCCCCGGTTCACCGGCCGCTAGGTGTCGCCGAACAGCTCGCCCATGCGCAGCTGGAGCGCGGAGGCGATCTTGTAGAGCGACGAGATGGACGCGGAGGACTCCGCGCGCTCAATCTGGGACAGCAGCGACACGGACAGGCCGGTGCGGCGGGCCAACTGCTTGAGCGTGAGCTCCTGCGTCTTGCGCGCGTCGCGGATGGTGCGGCCGATGGCGCGGTGCAGGTCCGCCTCCGGGTCCTGGGACAGGCCCTTCTTCTGCAGCGCGTTGCGCACGGCGGCCGTGAACTGCTCCGGCTCCATGGGCTTCTTCACATAGTCGGACGCCTGCGCCTTGAGCGACGCGACGGCCGTGTCCACGGTCGGATAGGCCGTGGCGACGATGACCGCGATGTCCGTGTCGTACTTGCGGATCTGCTCCAGGACTTCAGTGCCGGACATCTGCGGCATCATCATGTCGAGGATGACGAGGTGGAAGTCGGAGCCACGGAGGATGTCCACCGTCTGCGTGGGGTCCGTCGTGGTGATGACCTCGTAGCCTTCACGGGTCAGCACCAGCTTGAGGTAGTCGCAGTTGTCCTGCTCGTCATCAACTACCAGGATGCGAATCTGCACAGCGTCTCCTCGCTGCAGGGTTGAGGGAAGTGCTGCGGGGATCTACTCGCCATTGTTGGCGGCGGGGGGTTATTGAGCCTGGGACGCGGCTTGGACCTTGCTCAGGGCTTTGATCACCAGGTCGCGCTTGGGATAGCCCTCGGACGTGAGCAAGAGGAACTCCTTGTAGGCCTGCTCACTCGCTTTGTAGTCCTTGAGCGTGGCTTGCACCACGCCCAGCATGAGGTGGCACTCGGGAACCTTGGGAGCGAGCGACGCGCAGTCCTGGGCAATTGCCAGGGCTTCGTTGGGGTTCTCCCTGGTCATGATGCGGACAGCGTCCTGGATTTCGCTGAGCTTCTCGCCACGAATGTCCGCCGGCTTCACGTTCTGCTTCTGCATGTAGGCGGAGGTCAATTGCGGAGGCTTCTTGGATGAAGCGCTGACGGCTTCGATCTCCTGTGGCGGCTCCGGCAGCTGGGCGTTCTGCGCGGCCTGCGCCTGCGCGGCTTCCAACTGGTCGCTCAGCTCCGTGCGCTCCTTCGCGAAGACCGTGTCCGCGGGGATGGCGCTGAAGACCTTGGTCGCCTCATCGACACCAGCTCCATTGGGCTTGAGGAGGGCCTTGCGGGTCGCATTGAGGTCCTTCTCCGCCTTCTTCTCCTTGTCCAGCCGCGCCTGGAGCTCCTCGAGCTTCGGTGCCGGCAGTGCCTTGGACTTGCGGAGCGCGTCGAGCGCGCTGGCGGCGATGTTCAACTTGCCCCCCTGCAGCGCATCCAGGAAGGCCTGATCCGCCGGAGGCTCCGGGGGCTTCTCAGGCGTCGCGGGCGGGTTCGCGGCCACGGTCTCCGGGGGCTTCGTCTCCGGAGGTTTCGCCTCGGGCGGTGCCTCCGGGGGCGACTGCGGCGGATCCGCGGCGACCACGGGAGGCGAGGTGTCCGGGGGCTTGGGCAGCAGGTCCTGGCCCTTCACCACGAAGAGCGCCGCGCCCGCGCCAATGGACACGAACGCGATCACCGCGGCCACCCACATCTTCTTGGACCCGGAGCGCTCCTGCGCCGCGATGTCCTCTTCCAGCGAGCCCGGCCCCACGAAGCGCAGCTTCACGTGGCCCATCTCGATGATGTCGCCGTGCGCGAGCGTCGCCTGGGCGTAGCTCTCACCGTTGACCGTCATCCCGTTCGCCGACTGCATGTCGATGACGCGCCACTCGCCCGTCTCCTCGCGCACGACCTTCGCGTGCGTGCGGGACAGCGAGCGGTGATCCAGGGCCACGTCGTTCTCCGACGTGCGGCCGATCCGCAGCTCCGTGCGGTTGCAGTCGAACTCCAGGCCCTTGAACTCGTTGGGGGCGAGCACCACCAGCCGGGGCTGCTCGTCCTCTGGCACGCGCTCCACGCGCCGGGGGCGCTCCGCCTCCATCTGGTCCATGCGGATGATGGACGTGGCGTTGCGGCGGGCGTCCGCGGACACGGGCGTGTGGTCGTGCTCGTCGCCGGAGTCCTCGTCCTCCGCGTCGTCCTCGCCGTCCACCCTGGTGTCGCGAGGCGGCGGGCCGCTCTCGACGTCGTCATCCTCCTCGGGCTCCGGCTCCGGCCGGCGGGAGGCGGGCACCTTGGCGGTGATGGCGCCAGTGGGGGCGGCGTTGGCCCCGCCCTCGACCTGCAACGCCAGATCGTAGTCGCCGATCTGGATGAGGTCGCCCTCCTTCAGAGGGAGCTGGCCTGCGACGCGTTCGCCGTTGATCCGGGTGCCGTTGTAGCTCCCCAGGTCTTCGAGCACGACGTGCCCATTGAGGCGCACCAGCCGGGCGTGTCGACGTGACACGTTCCGCTCGGTCAGGCGGATGGTGTTCCCCTCCTGACGGCCAATGGTGATTTCGTCGCGCACGAAGGGAACAACGGTCTTGCGCCCCTCGTCGTCTTCGATGATGAGCTTCAGCACGGGTCCGGTCCGAGTACAGCTATAGCAGAATGCCCTTTGCCGAGACAAGCCATGTATCCCCCGAGAACAACAGGGTTTTTCGCCCATCCCAGGGTCAGGGAGGCACTGTTGTCCATCGGTCGATTGGCCGGAAAGGGGAGGGAGCGCAGGATACCGGGGCTCACGATAGCGCTGATCGCGGCGCAGGCCATTCTGTACACGTTCGTGGCGTCTGGAGGGCCGCCCGGCGTGGACGCGCTGATCCACTGGGGCGCCAAGTCGGGCCCCCTGGTGACGGACGCGGGGCAGGGCTGGCGGCTGCTCACGGCCAACCTCCTGCACCGGGACGCCCTCCACCTGGGCCTCAACCTGCTGGTGTTCGCGGGGGTGGGCTCCGCCGTGGAGCGGGCGTGTCGGTGGTGGGACTACGTGGCGCTGCTCGCCGTGTCGGGCCTGGCGACGATGACGGGCTCGCTCTGGTGGTCGCCGACGGTGAGCGTGGGTG
>JAFADT010000877.1 GCA_023424585.1 Pseudomonadota bacterium | reverse complement strand
GGGCCCGCCGCCGTGACGGGGATGGTGATGGAGCCGGCGCTGCTGGCGCTGCTGGAGGAGCTGGCGCCCACGTGCGCGCGGACGGAGCAGGTGCCCATGTCGCTCGTGAACGCGGCGGCGGTGCAGCAGGGCCCGCGCGCGCCCCGGCTCGCGGCGGCGTACACGGCGGGCGCGCTGGAGACGAAGCCCCTCGATCCGGATCAGCAGGCGGGGCCCGGGGACGCGTTCCGCGCCTTCGACCGGGACGAGCTGTCCGGCGTGCTGCTGCCCAAGGTCGATGCGGGCACGGACGGAGCGCTGCGGCTGGGGTACGCGCCGGCCCTGAAGGTCGTGGTGTCCTTCCAGGTCCAGGCCACGGGGCCGGGCTCCCTGCGAGCGCACATCCGCGCGCCGGAGGGCGTGGGGCGCGCGGAGCCGGACGGCAAGGGCTTCTTCGTGGATCCCACCGTGTGCCGCTTCCAGGGCACCGGCCGGTGGGAGATCTGCAAGCCCGCGGTCCCCGTGCTCGACGTGGACGCGGTGAGCGTCCTTCCGGAGCGGCCGGGGGTGGAGCTGAAGGAGCTGGAGATCATCGGCGCCCGGTAGCGCGGGCGCCACGACGCACGCGGCGCCGGAGGGCCTCCGACGTCGCCCGCGTGGGTCTCAGGCGATGAGGCCGCGCTCGCGCGCCTGACGGAAGATGGGCGCCGCGTCCTTCTTCAGGGCGGTGGAGACGTCCTTCACGATGGCGTCCGCCGACTTGGCGACCGACAGGTAGTTGTCGAACGTGCGCGTGAGGATGAGCACGCCCGAGATGATGACGCGCTGGAGGTTGTGCTGGAGGTCCGTGCCCTCGTACACGAGCCAGGACTGCTCACAGTAGCGGCGACCCTCGGCCACCATCTGGTTCAGGTGCGCGCGCTCGGTCGCGTCGGGAACCTTCGCCTTGGGGCTGATGGACGCGATGTAGAGCACGTTCTGTCCCAGCCGCTGCGTCGCGTCCTCCATCTGCGCCATGATGGCCTGGACGTCGTCCTTCGTCGGCGGGTTGTGCCAGCGCGAGAACAGGACGCGGTCGATGAGTTCGGATTGGTACGTGGCAGACACGAAGCCTCCGGGATGCGAACGCTGATGTCGACGGGGCCGCTTCGTCGGGCGCGGCCCGTGTCGCAGGCCGGAATCTGTACCAGGATCACCGAGGCGGTTGAAGAGTAGCGGACACACGCTTGCACCTTTGGGGCGCCTGTGTGCCAGCCACGCTGTGAGGATGCAGTGGGAGTGGACTACTGCACCCGGGTCGCAACTGACACGCCGGGATAATCCGGGAGTTCAGGGCACCTTCGGGCGTGCGCGAGCGGCGAAGACGGTGTCGAGCGTCATGGGTGGACTCCAGGGCGGAGCAGCTCACGCACGCGCCTGGCCAGCGCCGCGTTGGTGGCGGCCTCCATCCAGCCTCGCGGGTCCGCGTTCACGGCGTGCTCCGGACGGCGATGAAACGGCAGCGCGCGAGGGAATCCCAGCAGCGTCCACTGGGGCCCCCGAGTCAGTCCCGGTCTTGCTGCTTGCAAAGCCGTGCGCCCTTGAGCACAAGCGGCGCATGGCAACCTCCGACGTCCTCGTGGTGGGCGGTGGCGTGATGGGCTGTGGCATCGCGCTGAGACTCCGTCAGGCCGGCGCGCGCGTGACGGTGCTGGAGCGCTCCATCCCGGGCGCCGAGGCCTCCAGCGCCGCGGGCGGCATCCTCGCGCCCCAGTGGGAGGCGGACGGCCCCGGCCCCTTCTTCGAGCTGTGCCTGCGCAGCCGCGCCCTCTACGGGAGCTTCGCCGCCGAGCTGCGCGAGCTGTCCGGAGTGGACATCGCGTACCGGCCGTGCGGCCTCTTGCGCGTCGCGTTCGACGAGGCGGACCTCCACCGCGTGGAGTCCACCGTCGGATGGCAGCACGGCCTGGGGCTGCGCGCCGAGCTGCTGGACGGAAAGGCCGCGCGCGCGCTGGAGCCGCACCTGTCCCCCACCGCCGTGGGCGCCGCGCACTTCCCGGATGATCACCAGGTGGACAACCGGCTCTTGGTGCGCGCGCTCACCATGGCCGCCGCGCGCGTGGGCGCGGTGTTCAGGAGCGGCTACGTGCGCGGCGTGGTGCACGAGCACGGCCGCGCGGTGGGCGTGGACCTGGATGGCGAGGTGCTGCGCGCGGACGCCGTGGTGCTGGCGGCGGGCTCCTGGTCATCCCTGGTCCAGGGGGCGGGCGTGTCGGCGCAGGCCGTGCGTCCGGCGCGCGGACAGATGGTGCAGCTACAGACGCGGCTGCCCCTGCTGGAGCGGGTGGTGACGTCCGCGAAGGGCTACCTCGTGCCGCGCGCCGACGGACGGATCATCGCCGGGAGCACCATGGAGCACGTGGGCTTCGACAAGCAGGTGACGGCCGCCGGCCTGGCGCGGATCCTCGACATGGCCCTGGAGCTGTGCCCGGACCTGGCCAGCGCGCCCATCACGGAGACCTGGGCCGGCTTCCGCCCCTGGACCGAGGACGCCCTGCCGTACATCGGAGAGGGCCCCTCGCCCGGCCTGTTCCTCGCCACCGGACATTTCCGCAACGGCATCCTCCTGGCCCCCATCACCGCGAAGCTCGTCGCCCAGGCCGTGCTGGGGGAGAAGCCCTCGGTGGAGCTCGCCCCCTTCCGGTACGACCGGGGGACGCAGGCGCGCGGATGATCGGGGCGCTTGCCCGGCCTACCCTGGAAGGCGGGGAATGCCCAGAGGACCGGAGACGTTCACCCCGGCGCCAGGGCTCGCACCCCACCCTGGATGGCAAGGAGGCGAGGGGGTGATGATTTCTCGCACTCGTTCGCCTTTAATCCCTGGAAACCTCTAGAATCTTCGGCCGTGGAAGCCATCCCCCCCGCACCGCCCAGAATCCTGATCGTCGACGACGACGATTCCGTCCGCGACGTCATCTCCGTGCTCCTCCGCGAGGAGGGCTACAACTGCGTCGTGGCCAACGGCGCCGAGATGGCGCTCGACGTGGCGGGTGAAGAAGAGACGCCGCTCGTCATCAGCGACATGAAGATGCCGGGCCGCGACGGACTCTGGCTGCTGGAGAACCTGCGCGAGCGGCTGCCGGACACGTCCGTCATCATGCTCACCGGCTACGGCGACACCGAGTCCGCCGTGGACTGTCTGCGCCGGGGCGCGGTGGACTACCTGCTCAAGCCACCGAAGCTCACCGACCTCATCCGGGCGATCGAGCGCGCGCTCGCCAAGCGCCGCATCGAGATGGCCCGCAAGCGCTACCAGAAGAAGCTCGAGGGCAAGGTGCGCGACCGCACCGCCGAGCTCCGCAGCGCGCTGCACAACATCGCGAACACGTACCAGAACACGCTGCTGGCGCTGGTGGCGGCCCTGGACGCGCGCGAGCACGAGACGAGCGACCACTCCCAGCGCGTGGTCAGCTACACCTCCGCCATCGCCACCCGCATGGGCATCCGCGGCAAGGAGATGGAGGAGATCGGCCGCGGGGCGCTGCTGCACGACATCGGGAAGATCGGCGTGCCGGACGCGGTGCTGCTCAAGCCGGGCAAGCTCACCCCCGACGAGTGGCTGGAGATGCGGCGTCATCCGGAGATCGGCTTCCAGATGATCCAGAACATCCCCTTCCTCAACACGCCGGCGGAGATCGTCCTGTCGCACCAGGAGCGCTACGACGGCGCGGGCTACCCCCGCAACCTCCAGCGCAACGAGATCCACATCGGCGCGCGCATCTTCGCGGTGGCGGACACGCTGGACGCCATGACGAGCGACCGGCCGTACCGCAAGGGCACGACGTTCGCCAACGCCATCCAGGAGATCAAGCGCTGCGCCAACACGCAGTTCGACCCGGACGTCGTGAAGGCGTTCCTGGACATCGGGGAGGAGGGCCTCATCCGCATCAAGGAGGAGATGGCCCAGAAGAAGCTCAACCCGATGCAGGCCGCCGCGGACGCCGCCGAGTCCGAGGCCGAGCTGGCGCGGCTCACCGACCTGGATGACGAGCCGGACGCCTCGCCACCGGTGGGCCCGAGCGCCACGCCGATTGGCGCGCCGCCCGTCACCATCCGTTCAGCGTCCGGCGGCGAAGGCTGACCCTGGCCACGGGAAGCGGTGCCTTTCCCCGCGGGGGTTGCTATCCATGAGGGCGGAAGGCCCCGTGATGACCGCCCCCCTGCCCGCTCCCGATCCGCTCGCCCCGCCGCTGTGTGACGCGCAGGGGCGGCGCATGACGTACCTGCGGCTGAGCATCACGGACCGCTGCAACTTCCGGTGCACCTACTGCTCGCCGGCGTCGTGGGGCGGCAGGAAGGACCTGCTCGACGCGGGCGAGTTCGAGCGCATCGTCTCCGTCTTCGCGCGCATGGGCATCCGGCGCGTGCGGCTGACGGGCGGTGAGCCGCTCGCCCGGCCGGACATCCTGGACATCGCCCGGCGCATCGCCGCAGTGCCTGGCGTGGAGCACCTGGCCATCACCACCAACGCCAGCCGCCTGGAGCCGCTGGCCGTGCCGCTGCGCGACGCGGGCGTCACCCAGCTGAACCTGAGCCTGGACACGCTGTCCGCGGACGTCTTCCGGCGCATCTCCAAGCAGGGGGACTTCGCGGCGGTGCTGCGCGGCATCGACGTGGCGGCGGGCGCGGGCTTCCAGTCGCTGAAGCTCAACGTCGTGGTGATGCGCGGCATCAACGACGCGGAGGTGCCGGAGCTGGTGACGTTCGCGCACGCGCGCGGCATCACCCCGCGCTTCATCGAGCTGATGCCCTTTGGGCAGGGCACGCCGGTGCCCACGGCGGAGCTGCTGGAGCGACTGGCGGCGGCGGGCCGCGTCCTCACGGAGGAGCCGCCGGAGGACACCGCCTCGCCCACGGCCGGCCCGGCGCGCTACTGGCGCACGGACAGCGGGCGCGTGGGGTTCATCTCCCCGCTGACGCAGAACTTCTGCGGCGGCTGCAACCGGGTGCGGGTGGCGTCCAACGGGGACCTGCGCAGCTGCCTGGGCGGCCGGGCGCAGGCGCCGCTGCACCAGCTCATCCGCGGCGGCGCGACGGACGCGGAGCTGGCCGTGGCCGTGCGCCGCGCGCTGGGGGAGAAGCCGGAGGGGCACCGCTTCACGGAGGCCGGAAACGGCGCCACGCTCCTGCCCATGATGGGCATTGGCGGCTGAGGGCTACTTCACCAGCCGCAGGTTCACGGGGTAGCGGTACAGCTGGCCCTCGTTCGCCTTGAGGCCGCCGATGACGCTGAACACCAGCGACGCAATGGCGACGATGGGCGCCAGGATGAAGCCCACGCCCACGCACATCAGCACGCCGGAGATGACCATGGCGATGAGCGTCGTGATCTGGAAGTTGAGCGACTCGACCGCGTTGCCGCGGATGAAGGACGACTCCTTGCCCTTCGCCAGCATCAGGAACAGCGGCACCGCCCAGCCCAGGAAGCCCGCGCCCACCACGAGGCCGGCGATGGAGCCGAGATGGGCCAACATCCCCATCGTCTTCTCGTCCTGCGTCGCCGTGGGCGAGCCGGTGATGAACGAACCAAACTGCTGATCCTCACGCTGCTGGGGGTCCATGTCCATGTGAGCCCTTTCTGAATTCAGGGGGCGCGATGGGTGCGCCCGGATGGGCGCACCATGACATGGCGTGTCGGTGCCTGTCATCCAGCGGACAAGGGGCGCGCGAGGAGGCCCCCGTCCGCCGGCTGGCTTCAGCGGTACAGCGCGTGTCCCGCCTTCTTGAATTCCTCGCTCTTCTCCTTCATCCCCTCCTCCAGGGCCTGGGCCTCGTTGACGCCGACCTTGTCCGCGTAGTCGCGCACGTCCTGGGTGATCTTCATGGAGCAGAAGTGCGGGCCGCACATGGAGCAGAAGTGCGCGACCTTGGCGCCCTCGGCGGGGAGCGTCTCGTCGTGGAAGGCGCGGGCGCGCTCGGGGTCCAGGGACAGGTTGAACTGATCCTCCCAGCGGAACTCGAAGCGCGCCTTGGACAGGGCGTTGTCGCGGGCCTGGGCGCCGGGGTGGCCCTTGGCGAGGTCCGCGGCGTGCGCGGCGATCTTGTAGGTGATGACGCCTTCCTTCACGTCGTCACGGTCGGGCAGGCCCAGGTGCTCCTTGGGCGTCACGTAGCAGAGCATCGCGGTGCCGAACCAGCCGATCATCGCCGCGCCGATGCCGCTGGTGAAGTGGTCGTATCCGGGCGCGATGTCCGTGGTGAGGGGCCCCAGCGTGTAGAACGGCGCCTCGTGGCACACGGCGAGCTGCTTCGTCATGTTCTCCTGGATGAGGTGCATGGGGACGTGGCCGGGGCCCTCGATCATCACCTGCACGTCGTGCTTCCAGGCCACCTTCGTCAGCTCACCGAGCGTCTCCAGCTCACCGAACTGGGCGGCGTCGTTGGCGTCGGCGATGGAGCCGGGGCGCAGGCCGTCGCCCAGGCTGAAGCTGACGTCATACGCCTTCATGATCTCGCAGATCTCCTCGAAGTGCGTGTAGAGGAAGTTCTCTTCGTGGTGGGCCAGGCACCACTTGGCGAGGATGGAGCCGCCGCGGCTGACGATGCCGGTGAGGCGCTTCGCGGTGAGCGGGACGTACTGGAGGCGCACGCCGGCGTGGATGGTGAAGTAGTCCACGCCCTGCTCGGCCTGCTCGATGAGGGTGTCGCGGAAGATGTCCCAGGTGAGCTCCTCGGCCTTGCCGCCGACCTTCTCCAGGGCCTGGTAGATGGGCACGGTGCCGATGGGCACGGGCGCGTTGCGGAGGATCCACTCGCGCGTCTCGTGGATGTTGCGGCCGGTGGACAGGTCCATGACGGTGTCCGCGCCCCAGCGGATGGACCAGACCATCTTCTCCACCTCCTCCTCGATGGAGGACGTGACGGCGGAGTTGCCGATGTTGGCGTTGATCTTCACCAGGAAGTTGCGGCCGATGATCATCGGCTCCAGCTCCGGGTGGTTGATGTTGGCGGGGATGATGGCGCGACCGCGGGCCACTTCATCGCGCACGAACTCCGGGGTGATGACCCGCGGAATCGCGGCGCCCCAGGAGTGGCCGGGGTGCTGGGCGGCGAGTGAGGCGTCGAGCTTCTGGTTCTCGCGCACGGCGACGTATTCCATCTCCGGCGTGATGATGCCCTTGCGGGCGTAGTGCATCTGGCTGACGTTGTGGCCGGACTTCGCGACGCGGGGCTTGCGGATGTGGCTGAAGCGCAGGCCGTTGAGGCGCGGGTCGGCTTCGCGGGCTCGGCCGTACTCGGACGTGATGCCGGCCAGCTCGTCGGTGTCGTTGCGGGCGCGGATCCAGTCCTCACGGACGGCGGGCAGGCCCCGGCGCAGGTCGATGTCAGCGGAGGGGTCGGTGTAGGGGCCGCTGGAGTCGTAGACGTGGACGGGAGGATTGGGGGTTTCGGGCCCGGAGTGGCCATGGTGGCGAGTGGGCGTCTGGGCGATTTCGCGCAGGGGGACGCGGAGGTCGGGGTGCAGGGCCCCGGACACGTAGACCTTGCGTGAGGCGGGAAGCGGGCCGCGGCTGATGCCCTCCAGCACCTTCCCATCGACCTTCAGGCTCTTGGACGCTCCACTCATCGGACGGCTCCTCGTGAAGGGCGGACGGGAGACGGGACGGGAGCATGGAGCGCCCAGACCGCTTCCCTCCGCCGGTGCTAACCGGTTCAGGTTCAAAGGGATCGGACGCGGAAACACGTCCATCTCAGCCCCCTTCCGGAGGCGCCCCTAGCGACTGCGGAGCGATGTAGCGCAGGGGGAAGCCCGCTTCAACCCGGCTGGAGGTGTGCTGGGGTCCAGTGGACGCACGGTGGCCCCCTGGGGAGGGGGCCGCCGCGGATCGGCGCGCCAAGGAGGCGCGCGCCCTTCTCAATGAGTGCATGCGCCAACAGAAACCCTCTCATTCGAACCTTGGATGCATCACCCTCGGGCACACCTGGCTCCTTCTGCTCGCGTCAGCTTTTCCGCGCCCTCCTGACACGTCAACACCATCTCCTGACACGTCAAACACAAACCCTGTCACGTCAAGAATTTCCAGAATTTCAGCTTCAATCACAACAAAGCCTGCCGTAGACTGCGGACTTCCCCAACAGGAGTTCACATGCAACACCACCCAACCCGGACGGCACCGGCTCACGGCTTCGTGCGTCCCCGCTCGCTCGCGATGGTCGGAGCGCTCGCGATGCTGACGTCCTGCGCGACGAAGGGCCCTGTGGCTCCCGTGGTCGACGACACCACCCTCTTCGTCGGCAAGGTCATCACCCTGGACGACCAGGGAACCATTGCTGAAGCCGTCACCGTGGACCGCTACGGCCGCATCTTGAAGGTCGGGGCCGAGAAGGACCTGAGCGCGGGGCTCGGCGCGGGCGCCAGGCGCGTTGAGCTGAAGCCAGGCCAGGTCCTCCTGCCCGGGTTCATCGATCCCCACCTGCATGTGCAGCCGACGCTCCTCCAGAGCCTGCTGGGC
>JAFADT010000876.1 GCA_023424585.1 Pseudomonadota bacterium | reverse complement strand
GTCCGTGGGCGCCTCCGTGAGGAAGCGCCAGGAGAGGTGGCTCCAGCCGCCCTGGACGACGTCCAGGAGGATGAGGGCCAGCATGGCCACGATGACGAGCGCGGCCAGCCCCGTGAGCGACACGAGCGACAGGCCCACGACCTTGCGCGTGGTGTGCTTCACCCCGCACCTCCCTTGAGCCGCTGGATGACCTTCCGCGTCCACACCCCGGCGAGCATGTTGAGCACGAAGGTGAAGAGGAACAGCTCCACGCCGATGAAGAAGAGCAGCGCGTAGTGCGGGCTGCCCACCACCACCTCGCCCATCTCCGCGGCGATGGTGGCCGACAGCGAGCGCACGGAGTCCCCCAGGTTCCAGGACACGATGGCCGCGTTGCCGGACGCCATGAGGACGATCATCGTCTCGCCGATGGCGCGCCCGAAGCCCAGCACGCACGCGGCGAGGATGCCGGGGGCCGCCGCCGGGAGCACCACCTTCCACGCCGTCTCCCAGGGCGTGGCGCCCAGCGCCAGGGACGCCTCGCGGTAGCTGCGCGGCACGGCGGTGAGCGCGTCCTCCGTCACCGTGAAGATGACCGGCACGATGGCCAGCGCCAGGCCCAGCCCCGCCACCACGGCGTTGAGCCGGGACGTGAAGCCGAAGGCCTCCTGGAGGAAGGTGGCCATCACCATCAGCGCGAAGAAGCCCAGCACCACGGACGGGATGCCGGCCAGCAGCTCGATGGTGGGCTTGAGCACCTCCCGCAGGCGGCGGGGGGCGAACTCCGCGGCGAAGAGCGCCCCGAAGATGCCCAGCGGCACGGCCACCACCATGGACACCAGCGTCGTCTTCAGCGTGCCGATGAAGAGCGGGATCATGCTGACCTTGGGCACGCCGGACACCGGCTGCCACACGTAGGCCAGGGGCTTCCCCTTCCGCACCAGCTGCGGGAGGAACATCCTGGAGAAGCTGGCCTCCTCGCGCGCCGCCGGGTCGGTGACGAGCGTCAGCGCCTCCTTCGCCACGAAGACGAGGATGAGCACCAGCGCGGCGATGCCGGTGAAGGCCACCCCCGTGATGAGCCCGGCGATGGCCCGCTCCTTCAGCTGCCGCCGCCGGGCCGCGGGCGACAGCGTGGGCAGCGCCACCGGGGGCGCGAGGTCCTGCTCCTGCATGACGGCCTGTCTATCCAACATGGGACCCCCGCGCCGGGTGACAATCGCGTGACGGCGACTACTTCACAGGGAAGTAGCCGACCTGGGTGACGATGGCCTGACCCTCCGCGGACAGCGCGAAGTCGATGAAGGCCTTCGCCTCGCCGGAGGGCTTGTTGCGCAGGTAGAAGAAGAGGTCGCGCGACAGCGGGTACTTGCCGCTCTTCACGTTCTCCGCGGTGGGGGCGAAGGCGTCGCTGCCCTTCTTCACCTTCAGCTCCTTGATGCCCTTGGCGTACGCGGCGCCCCCGTAGCCGATGCCGTTCTTCTCCTTGGACACCGCGTTGACGACGGCGGCGGTGCCCGGGAGCGTCTGCGCGGCGGCCGCGAAGTCGTCCCCGCCCAGCACCGTGTCCTTCACGAACACGTAGGTGCCGGAGGAGTTCTCCCGCGAGTACAGGACGATGGGGGCGTCCGCGCCGCCCACGGCCTTCCAGGACGTGGTGTCGCCCAGGTAGATGTCCTTGAGCTGCTCCACCGTGAGCGCGTCCACCTTGTTGGACTCGTTGACGTAGAAGGTGACGCCGTCCCTGGCCACGGACACGGCGGTGGGCGGGGTGTTGTAGCGGGCGCGGAGCTTCTCCTCCTCCGCCTCCTTGATTTCGCGGCTGGACATGGCGATGTCCGTGGTGCCGTTCTGCAGGGCCGCCAGGCCCGTGCCGGAGCCGCCGCCCGTCACCTGGATCTTCGTGGCGGGGTTCTTCTTCATGAACGCCTCGGCCCAGCGCTGGACGAGGATGACCATGGTGTCCGAGCCCTTCACGGTCACCGTGCCTGCCCGGGCGGTGAGCGGGAGGACGGCGAGCCCGAAGGCGACGAGGCTGGAAAGCAGTGTCTTCTTCATGGAGGTGACTCCTCTAGAAACGGGCCTGCATCTGCAGGGTGAACAGGTTGTCGTGCGGGTCCAAGGCCTGGGCCACGGCGTGCGTCATGGGGAGCTCGTAGCTGGCGGAGAGCTTCAGGTTCTCCCCGAAGTGGTGCTGGACGACGACGCCCACCGTCTCCACGGTGTTGTCCGCGCCCGGCACCTCTCCGGCGGCGGCGTCCGCCTGGCCGTTGTGCGGGTCGAAGGCGTCGTAGCGCACGCCCACCGCGTCGTTCAGCCCGATGTTCTGCACGAGCAGCAGGTACCAGCCGTGCGCGGGCACATCCAGGTGGGTGGCGTTGTTGGCGGCGCCGTAGGTGCGGCCCGCGATGAACTCGCCCTTGATGGAGGTGCCGCCCAGGGGCACCACGTCGAAGTAGGCCTGGAGGTCCGCGCCGACGCGGGTCCGCTCGTACGCGCGGCGGAAGGGGTCCGTGGGCAGCCGGCCCAGGTCGTGGCCGTACCAGCCGGAGATGCCGCCGGCGAGCCACTTCAGGTCGAAGCCCAGGTGGCCGACGACGTCCTTCTCCTTGTCGTTGTCCTGGGTGGTGCCGCTGTCGGTGCCGTTGCCGTCGAAGACGCCCACCGCGAGCCGCAGGAACTTGTAGCGGCCGTTCACCTTCGCGCCGCGGTCGCGCTCGCTGGGGAGCAGGTTGCGCACCACGCGGCTGCGCTCGGGGAACTCGCGGTCGCTGGAGGACTGGGGGCCCTCGTAGCCGAAGGGCCACTTCATCTGGCCCAGGGTGACGGACAGCTGCTGCTTCGTGCCGGGGACGAAGAGGGTGGCCTCCGCGTCCTTGAGCGTCACGCCCGCGGGCACCGCGTCGATCTGCAGCATGAGCTGGGCGACGTCGCCGGTGTACGTGGCCTTGAGGCGACCCCGGCGGATGCCGAAGCGGCTGGAGCCGCCCGCGCCGCTGGCATCCAGGTCCTGCTGGTACTGGTAGCGGCCCTGGATGTAGCCGGAGAAGCGCAGCTTCTTGAGCGCGGACAGGTCGCTCTTCGTCTCCGTGCTCTGCTCCTCCAGCGCCTCCACGCGGTGCTCGTCCGCCGTCAGCCGCTCGTCGATGGAGGGCGACAGCTCCGGGACGGTGGGCGCGTTGGCGCGCGGGGGAGGCGCTCCGGCGGGCGCCTGGGCCTCCGCGGCGGAGGGCTCCACGGCCTCGCGCGGCTCGGAGGCCGGCGGGGTGGGGAGCGCTTCCTGGGAGGGGGCAGCCTGGGCCATGGCGGCGCTGGAGCTCAACAGGGTGAGGGCAACGAGGAATGGGCGCATAGAAGGTCGGCGGGCGTCTCGGGGGTGTCGAGAACGCGTGACGATCTATGGGTCGGATGTGGCCGTTTGACGGCCCTCGCGTGACAAATGGGCAACGGAAGCGCCTCCGGACCTACCCCGCGGCCGGGTCCACGATGCGGTAGCCCACACCGCGCACCGTCTCCAGGAGGGAGCGCGCGGGGCCCAGCTTGTCGCGCAGGCGCATCACGTGGGTGTCGATGGTGCGGGTCTCCAGGGCGCTGGACAGGCCCCAGACCTGCTCCAGGAGCTGCTCGCGCGTCTGCACCCGGCCCAGCCGGGCCATGAGGAACTCCAGCAGGCGGAACTCCAGCGCGGTGAGGGGCGTCTCCTTGTCCTCGACGAAGAAGCGGTGCTGGGTGACGTCCAGGCGCAGGGGGCCCAGCGCCAGGGGCGGCGCGCCCTCCTGGGGCGCGGAGGTGCGCCGGAGGATGGCCTTGAGCCGGAGCACCAGCTCGCGGACGGAGAAGGGCTTGACGACGTAGTCGTCCGCGCCGACCTCGAAGCCCCGGATGCGGTCCGCCTCCTCGCTCTTGGCGGTGAGCATGACGATGAGCACGTCGCGCAGGCGGGGGTTGGCGCGCAGGTGGCGGCAGACCTCGATGCCGGACAGGTCCGGCAGCATCAGGTCCAGCAGCACCACGTCCGGGGACTGCTCGCGAGCGGCGGCGAGCGCCGCCTCCCCGGTGAAGGCCACGTGGGTGGTGAAGCCCGCGCCGCGCAGGTTGAAGTCGATGAGCTCGGCGAGGTCGCGCTCGTCGTCGACGATGAGTACGTGGGACATGGCGGGCACGTACTGTGCGCGCACCGCTTCGCGCCCACGTGACGCGCTGGCAACAAGTGCGTCACGTCCGCCGCGCCCGTGTGGGTGGCTCACGGGCGTCGCAGGGAGCGCCCCGGCGCCGCCATCCACTGCAGGGAGAACCCGCGGCCGTCGGCCCGCAGGGCGACCGCGCAGCCCTTGCGCAGCTTGTCCGGCAGGGGCTGGCCCAGCGCGAGCGCGGCGGCGCGCTCCAGGGAGGGGTTGTGTCCCACCAGCGCCCAGCCGGGGCCCACGTCCCGCCCCAGCTTGAGCACGTTGCGGGCCGCGCCCTTCATGGGGACGAGCGCGGGGTGGACCTCCACGTGGGACAGGCCGAGCGCGTCCGCGAGCAGCTCCGCGGTCTGCACCGCGCGCACCAGGGGGCTGGTGATGATGCCCATGAGCGGCGTGAGGCGCGCGAGCTTCTTCGCGTGCTGACGGAAGGCGGCGCGGCCCTGGGGCGTGAGGGCGCGGGCCTCGTCGCCCAGGGCGTTGGAGTCCTCGGCCACGGCGTGGCGCACGAGGAGGAGGGGGAGATCGCGTTCGGCCATGGGCGCGCGTTGTATGGCGTTTCCAGGCCGCGTGGATGTGACGAACCGGTGGACTGCGGTGTGGACTACTCGACGCCGCCCAGCAGGAAGGCGAGCAGCAGCAGCCCGAGCACGCACGTGGTGATGGCGGCGAAGGTGCGGTCCTTCTGGGCGCGGAAGATGCCCAGGGACAGGGCCACGCGCAGCACGGGCACGGTGATCATCACCAGGAGCCCCGCCATCACGAAGGACTGGCCGCGCACGGCCATGACGCCCTCGAAGACATCCGTCAGCCGGTGCGGCGCGGCGTCCGGGTCGGTGAGGCGCTGGAGCGCGTCCCGCGACGAGAAGTAGTCCGGGTGGCGGAAGAAGGTCATCACCATGCCGCAGGCGACGAGCGACAGGCTGAGCAGCACGCCGCCGCGCAACAGCTGGCTGATGAGCAGCTCCGGCGTGAGGGGGGCCACCTCCTCCTGCGCGACGGCGGTGGTGGCCGCCGCCTCCCGAGGCGACGGAGGTTCAGCGGGCTCGGTCATCCGTGGATCCCCTTGGACAGCATCTCGTATGACACCCACAGCAGCACGGCCACGAAGAGCATGCGCAGCGAGCCGCTCTTGAGCTTGGTGAGGAAGCGCGAGCCCATGAAGGCGCCCAGCGTGACGCCCACGCAGACGGGGCCGGCGATGAACGGGTCGATGTCCCCGCGCGCGAAGTAGATGCCCGCGCTGGCCGCCGCCGTGACGCCGATCATGAAGTTGCTGGTGGCGGTGGAGACCTTGATGGGCAGCCCCATCGCCAGGTCCATGGCCGGCACCTTCAGCGCGCCGGAGCCGATGCCCAAGAGGCCGCTCACCGTGCCCGCGACGTACATGAGCCCCAGGCCCACGAGCGGCCGGTGCACGCGGTAGGACACCTCGCCGCCGGTGGACACGTCGTAGTAGCTGCCGTGCAGCCCCAGCCGGTCCGCGAAGGCGTTCGGCGGGGGCTCCGCGCGGGGGGCGCCGTCCTCGCGCAGCTTGCGCAGCATCGCGAGCGCCGAATAGGCCATCACCGCGCCGAAGAGGAAGTACAGCGCGCGGCCGCCCACCATGCCCGCGAGCATCGCGCCCGACACCGCGCCCGCCACGGTGGCCAGCTCCAGGAACATGGCCACGCGCATGTTGGCCAGGCCGTCGCGCACGTACGCCGCCGCCGCGCCGCTGGACGTGGCGATGACGGACACGATGGAGGCGCCCACCGCGTAGCGGATGTCCACCTTGAGCACGAGCGTGAGGACGGGGATGAGGATGAGCCCACCGCCGAGCCCCAGGAGCGAGCCCAGGAGGCCCGCTCCCACGGAGACACACAGCACGATGGCGACGAAGTTGAACGGAGTGGCGTCCAAGGCGGTGGCCATCTTCCTCCCCGCCCTCGCGCTTGCAAGCAGTTCACGCGGAGCCTGCCCGGTTGCCCGCTCCAGGCCCTCCCCGGAGTGCGAGGTGCTGGCGGCCCCTCAACGTTGGCGGGGCGCGTCGTCGGACGGCTTCCCGTCATGGGGCGGGGGCGTGTCCGGGGGCTGCGGCACGGGCCACCCCTGGAAGAGCGGCCAGCCCCGGTAGGGGTTGCCCCGGGTGGGCTCCTCGCCGGCGGGCTCCGACGCCTCGGGGCGGTGCCGGCCGGGGTGCGGCGGCGAGCGCAGCAGCACCCACGTCAGCACGAGGCACAAGAGGCTCATGATGACGATGCTCCACGCGCGCGCGCGGGGCTCCAGCTCCATCTAGAAGCGCCCCCGCTTGAGCAGGTCGCCCTTGGACAGCGAACCCAGCAGGCGCCGCTGCCCGTCCACCACGGGCAGCCGCTCCAGCTCCGTGTGGCCGAACCTCGCGGCCACCTCCGCCAGCGACAGGTCCGGGGTGATGGGCTGCACGCCGGTGTCCATCACGTCCGCGGCCACGGTGGCCTGGAGCAGGGAGTGGTCCGGCAGGTGGCCCTTGAGCGCGTCCAGGGTGATGACGCCCAGCAGGCGCCCCTCCGCGTCGGTGACGTACAGGTCCGCGCCCGCGGGCTGCTCCAGGAGCAGCACCACCACCTCGTCGAAGGACGCGGCCGGGGGCACGCGCTGCGTGGCCGGAGACAGGAGCGAGCGCACCCCCTCCTCGCGCAGCCAGTGCGGCACGGAGGCGGGCACGCGCACGTCGCGCTTCACGAGCACGGACGTGTAGAGCGACTCGGGCTCCAGCCGGCGGCTGACGACGGCGGCCACCACCGCGGTGAGCATCAGCGGGAGGATGAGGTCGTAGTCGCCGGTCATCTCGAAGATCATCAGCACCGCGGACACGGACGCGTGCGTGGTGCCCGCGAGCACCGCGCCCATGCCGAGCAGCGCGTAGGCCCCGCTGGGCGCCGCGCCGCCCGGGAGCGCCTGCTCCACCAGCATCCCGAACGCGCCGCCCAGGAGCGCGCCGAAGAAGAGGGAGGGGGTGAAGAGCCCGCCCGGCACCCCCGAGCCCGCGCACAGCGACGTCACCACCAGCTTCGCCAGCGGCAGGAGGAGCAGCAGCGCCAGGGGCAGCGTCCCGTGCAGCGCCATGTTCACGGAGTCGTAGCC
>JAFADT010000855.1 GCA_023424585.1 Pseudomonadota bacterium | reverse complement strand
GCCCCGGTGGCTGGGCGCGGGCGTGGGGCTGCTGCTCGCGGTGGGCTCGGCGGTGACGGGCGGCGCGCCGGGCGCGGGCGAGCGGACGCTGTACGACTTCACGGCGAGCCGGCTCCTGCCCCCGCTGCCGCCCGCCCCGGACCTGGTGCTGGTGGAGGTGGATGACCGCGCGCTCGCGATGCTGGGCGAGCGCTGGCCGCTGTCGCGCGCCACCTGGGCGAAGGCCTTCCAGGCGCTGGCGGCCTCCCGCCCCAAGGCGGTGGTGGTGGACATCCTCTTCGACGCGCCCGAGCCCCGCGACGCGCTGGACCTGGGCGAGGACGTGCTGGAGCGCCTGCGCGCGTCCGGACTCGCGGACACGCCCGCGGGCGCCTCGCTGGCCCAGGAGCTGGAGGCGCGGCTGTACGCGCAGGATGGCGACGCGCGGCTCACGGAGGCCCTGTCCTCGGTGGGCACCGTCATCCTGGGCAGCGTGGCGCTGGCGGACGAGCCCGGCGGCCTGCCCGTGCCGGGGGACCCGCTGACGCCGGTGCCCTTGAAGGCGGACGCGCTGCGGCTGGCCGCGAAGGGCCTGTCCACGAACATGGCCCCGCTGCGGCTGGCGGCCTGGGGCAGCGGGACGCTGAACGTGCTGCTGGACGCGGACGGCGTCATCCGGCGCTATCCCTACGCGGTGCGGGTGGACGGCAAGGCGTGGCCGTCGCTGGCGCTGGCGACGGCGCTGCGCCTGTGGCCGGAGCGCGCGGAGGCGCTGCTGCGCGTGGCGGCCATCGACGACGGCTCGCCCCTGATGCGGCTGCCCGCGCCGGAGTGGCTGCCCCGCGTGAGCCTGGCGGACGTGCTCGCCGCCGGGCCGTCCTCGGTGGGGCTGGACCGGGTGCTGCGGGAGAAGACGGTGTTCGTGGGCGTCACCGCCACGGGGCTGCACGGCCAGAGCACCCTGCCCGGCCAGCTGGCGGTGCCCGGCGTGGAGATCCACGCCTTCGCGATGGACAACCTGCGCACCGGCCGGGTGCTGCGAGCCATGGGCCCCGCGCGGCTCGTGGGCCTGGTGGAGACGGCGCTGGTGCTGGGCGTGCTCCTCTGGCGCCGGGGTCGCGCGAGGAGCCTGGGCGCGGTGGTGGGCCTGGCCGCGGGGCTGCTCGTCGCGCACACGGCGTTCGTGGGCTGGCTCCTGGCGGTCCCGGGCTGGGTGGTGCCGCTGGTGCCCGCCGTCGTGGGCGTGGTGCTGGTGACGCTGGCGGAGACCGTCGAGCGCACGGAGGACCTCCAGCGGCAGCGCGGCGCCCTCAAGCGCCTGTTCGGCCGGTTCCCCCGGGAGGCGCCCCCCCCGCGTCGTGCAGCGCAGGACGCCGGAGCCCCCCCGGCGGACGGGGAGGCCGGGACGTCGTCGCGCGCGCGTCCGGGCGATCCCCGCTCCTGACCGGGGACGGGACGGATCGTGGAAACCCGCGAGTGCCCTGCACCGCGGGCCCGTGGACAGGCGACACCTCACTTGAACAAAGGACCAGGGTACGCGCGCGAGGGCCGCGTGGCAGCATGGGCTGGACGCCATGCCCCGCTACGCCCTCATCGCCGAACCGGACCGCCACCGCGCCGCGGGCCTGCTCTCCCTCGTGCGACAGGAGGGGTTGGAGGGCGTGGTCGCGCGGGATGGCGCGGAGGCCCAGGACCTGGTGCGCCTGCGCGGCGCCCCCACGCTGCTGGTGACGGACCTGGCGCTGCCCCGGGTGGACGGGTTCGCGCTGCTGGCGTGGCTGCGGGGCCGCTCGGACGCGAGCGACACGGCGGTGATGGTGGTGACGGCGTTCGACGAGCTGCGCGTGCGCGCCTGGCAGCTCAAGGACGCGCTGGGCATCCACGCGCTGCTCAGCCGGCGCGCGGGGCCGGAGGCGATGCGCGACGGGATGCGGCGCGCGCTCGCGGGACAGCTCGCGGGCCACGGCCAGTTGGAGCTCGACGCGGAGGTGGAGCAGCGCCGGCTCGCGCGCATCGATGAGCTGAAGCTGGTGGAGCCGGGCCTGCCCGACGCCGGGTTGCAGGAGCTGGTGGCGGAGGTGGCGCAGGCCTTCGGCGTCCCCGTGGCGCTGCTGACGCTGGTGCTGGGCGACCGGCAGTGGTTCAAGGCGCACGTGGGGCTCCCCCCCGCGCTCGCGAAGGACCGCGGCACCCCACGCGACTGGTCCTTCTGCCACCACGTGGTGCAGGGCCGCGAGGCCATGGTGGTGCCGGACGCCACGCGCCACCCGGTGTTCCGGGACAACCCGCTGGTGCGCGACGGCATCGTCGGCAGCTACGCGGGCGCGCCGCTCATCGCCTCCACGGGGGACGTGCTCGGCTCGCTGTGCGTCATCGACACGCGCACGCTGATGCTCGGCCCGGAGGACCTGGCGGCGCTGCGCGAGCTGGCGGGCCGCGTGGCGGAGGACCTGGAGTACACCACGCTCCGGGGCCGGACACGCCCCGCCGCGCCGCGGCCCCCGGCCGCGACGGAGCCGGTGCTCACCGAGGCGGCGGCGCTGGCGCTCGTGCGTGAGGCGGTGAGCGCCCTGGCGGTGCCGGTGCTGGTGGTGGCGCCGGGCCGCAAGCCCTTCGCCGCCAACGCGGCCCTGGCGGAGCTCCTGGGACTGCCGGAGGACCGGCTGTCGGGCATGCCCTTCGATTCACTGCGCCAGCACGTCGCGAGCCTGACCGCGGATCCAGGCGGCACGCTGCGGCGGCTGGACCTGGCGGCGGAGGGCTCACGCGGGGTGGACCTGACGCTGTCCCTGGAGCGCCCCCAGCCGCGCGGGGTGCGCTGGGTGGCGCGGCCCTTCCTGGTGCCCGGCGGCGTCGCGCAGCTCCTGTCGCTGATGGACCTGAGCGGCGGCGCGGACCTGGAGGCCCAGCGCGAGCGGCTCTTGCGTCAGGACGCGCTCACCGGGCTGGACACGCGGCGCGTGGGCGAGGAGCGGCTGGCCAAGGAGATTGGCCGCTGCCGCCGGGAAGGGCTGCCCGTCAGCCTGGTGCTGGTGGACCTGGTGGAGCTGGGCGACCTCAACCACTCCCGGGGCTTCGACGCGGGCGACGAGGCGCTGCGCGAGCTGGCCCGGCGCGCGGAGGGCCTCTGCCCTCCGCCGGGCTTCGCGGTGCGCTGGACGGGGGGCAGCTTCCTGCTCGCCCTGCCCGGGGCGGACGCGGTGGCCGCGGAGGCGGTGCGCCAGCGGCTGCACGACGCGCCCGGCCCGCCCGGCTGGGTCTCCATCGCCGTGACGGTGCAGGGCGAGGAGGATCCGAACGGCACCCTGGACCGGGCGCACGCCGCGCTGGCCCGCGCGAAGCCGGAGCGCAAGCCCGCCATCCAGGAGGACTGACGCGCCCCCCCGGGGCCCTCCGGGCGACAAGCCGGGCTGATGGGTGGGATGGCCCCCGGCTGGCAGGTCGGAGGCCGTGGGGAGCGTCAATGCCGTGAAAACCCCGGCGCCCCTGGCTATCGAAGGGCTTTCCCGCCCACCCGTGGCGCGAGGGTCCCCCACGATGATCCCCTTCTCCGTCCTCGACCTGTCCCCCGTCATCGCCGGGGGCGACGCCGCCCTGGCCCTCCGCAACAGCCTGGACCTGGCCCGCCACGCGGAGGCCTGGGGCTACAAGCGCTTCTGGCTGGCGGAGCACCACAACATGACGGGCATCGCCAGCGCGGCCACGTCGGTGGTCATCGGGTACGTGGCGGGCGGCACGTCGACGATTCGCGTGGGCGCGGGCGGCGTCATGCTGCCCAACCACGCGCCGCTCGTCATCGCGGAGCAGTTCGGTACGCTGGAGACGCTCTACCCCGGCCGCATCGACCTGGGCCTGGGCCGCGCGCCGGGGACGGACCCGCGCACCTCCGCGGCCCTGCGCCGGGGGCTGGGCGGCGCGGACAGCTTCCCCCAGGACGTGGTGGAGCTGCAGAACTACTTCAAGGCCCCCATGGAGGGCCAGGCGGTGCGCGCGGTGCCGGGCGCGGGCCTGCATGTGCCGCTGTGGCTGCTGGGCTCCAGCACCTTCAGCGCGCAGCTGGCCGCGGTCCTGGGCCTGCCGTTCGCGTTCGCGTCGCACTTCGCGCCCGCGCAGATGATGAGCGCGCTGCACCTGTACCGCACTCAGTTCCGCCCGTCGGACGTGCTCCAGAAGCCGTACGCGATGATTGGCGTCAACGTCTTCGCCGCGGACACGGACCCGGAGGGACAGCGCCTCTTCACGTCCCTGCTCCAGGCCTTCGTCAACCTGCGGCGGGGCCGGCCGGGCCCGCTCCTGCCGCCGGTGGACAGCCTGGACGGCCAGCTCAACGAGCTGGAGCTGGCGGAGATCGAGCACATGCTGGCGTGCACCGTGGTGGGCTCGCCGGACAGCGTGCGCGCGGGGCTCCAGTCCCTCCTGGAGCAGACCGGGGCCGACGAGCTGATGGTGACCGCGCAGATCTACGACCACGCCGCGCGGCTGCGCTCCTTCGAGATCGTCGCCCAGGTGCGCGATCAGCTCACGGCCGCTGACACGCGGCCCGCACCGTCCCCGCAAGCCGGGCGATGAGCCGGGCGTCGTGGCTGCCGAAGACGCGGCGCGCGCCGCCCGGCAGCCCCAGCACCAGGTAGTGGGTGTCCTCCACCACGAGCAGCGCGGCCATGGACGCGAAGAAGCCCAGGGCGGTGGCGACGAGCCCCGCCTCGTAGGCGCCCTTGAACGCGGACACGCTGACGGACAGCGCGGACAGCAGCGGCAGCCCCAGCGCCGCGGCCAGGCCCACCACGAGCAGGTAGGGCCACACCTTCGGGGTGCGGCGCGCGGTCTCCACCTGGAGCACGTCGCGCAGCGCCCAGCTCCGGGCGCCCACGACGAGCCGCTCGCCGGTGACGCGGACCTGGCCGGCCTGGAAGAGGCACGGCTCCCCGGTGTCCACCGCCGGCTCCGGGGCGGCCACCGGGCGGCGCTCCGCTTCACGCAGGGGGACAACGGGGCGCAGCACGGTGACGACGGCCATCGGTTCACCCATGGGTGGTCTCCAACAGAGGAAAGTGCGAGCGCAGGAGGGCGCGAAGCTCATCGAGCGGACGGCCCAGCGCGAAACATGCCCGGGCCCCCTGACACAGGGCGCGGGACACCAGGCGCTCGTCCGCGAAGGGCAGCAGGACGAGGACGGGCGCGGCGGCGGCGCAGGCCCGCGCGCGCGTCAGCACCGGGAGGATGCCCTCCCCACGCTCCACGTGCGCCAGCACCAGGTCCGGCCGGGCCGCGTCCGCGGCGTCCAGGAACAGGGCGATGCCCAGGTCGCCCAGCACGTCCGCCAGCAGCGACGCCAGGGACTCATCCGCACCGAGCAGCAAGGCCCGGGTTGTGCGCAGGGACACCACGGCCCCACGTCACAGCAAGCTACATGCCGGAACCACCGTCCCCCGGGGCCGCCGGGTGCTCACCCGTGGACCGTGGCAATCCGCCAGCCCGCCGTGGCGGATTGCCATTCCCGCCTCGGACCGGGGGGCAGGACGCGGCTACCGCTCCCGCTCGCGACGATGGATGGTGGACACATCGATGCCCAGCAGCTCCGCGGCGCGGGTCTTGTTCCCGCCGCAGTGCTGGACCATCCAGTGGATGTACTCCCCCTCCAGCTTGCGCAGGGTCCACACGCCTTCCTGGGCCTGCGCGAGCGGGGACGCGGCCTCCGGCACCGGCGCGTGTGGGCGCAGGTCCTCCAGCGTCACCAGCTCCCGGGGGACGAGCACCACCAGCCGCTCCACCAGGTTCTCCAGCTCGCGCACGTTGCCCGGCCACGGCATGGCGCCCAGCGCGGCCACCACCTCCGGTGCCAGCGACGTCACGCGCGAGCGCGGGTTGCGCGCGCGGGAGCGGGCGGTGAAGTGCTCCACCAGCTGCGGGATGTCCTCCCGGCGCTCCTTCAGCGAGGGCACCCGCAGCGTCACGACGTTGAGCCGGTAGAAGAGGTCCGCGCGGAAGCGCCCCTCCCGCACCCGCGCCTCCAGGTCCTGGTGCGTGGCCGCCACCACGCGCACGTCCACGGTGCGGCTCGCGTCCGAGCCCACCGCGCGCACCTCGCCGTCCTCCAGCACGCGCAACAGCCGCGCCTGGAGCTCCGTGGGCATGTCGCCAATCTCGTCCAGGAACAGCGTGCCGCCGTGCGCCTCCACGAACAGGCCCCGCCGCACGGACGTGGCCCCGGTGAAGGCGCCCTTCACGTGGCCGAACAGCTCGCTCTCCAGCAGCGGCCCCGGCAGCGCGGTGCAGTTGACCGCCACGAAGGGCCCGGCCGCGCGGGGCCCCTCGAAGTGGAGCGCGCGGGCCACCAGCTCCTTGCCGCTGCCGCTCTCGCCCCGGAGCAGCACGGGGGCCGCCGCGTGCGCCACCCGGTCGATGAGCTCGTACAGCGCGCGCATGGGCGCGCTCCGCCCCACCAGCGCGCCCAGCCCGGAGCGCTCCTGGGACGCCTGCTTCAGCGCCCGGTGCTCGGCGCGCAGCCGGCGGTCCTCCAGCGCGCGGCCCAGGTACAGCCGCACCTCGTCCAGGCGGAAGGGCTTGGTGAAGTAGTGGAACGCGCCCCGGCGCATCGCCTCCACCGCGCTCTCCACGCCGCCGAAGGCCGTCATCAGCAGCACGGGCAGCTCCGGGTCCACCGCGCGCGCGGCGTCCAGCACGTCCAGCCCGTCCACCTTCTCCATGCGCAGGTCGGTCAACACCGCGTCGTACACGCGCGAGCGGATGAGCGTCAGCGCCTCCTGGCCGCTCGTGGCCAGGTCCACCGTCCAGCCCGCGTCGGCCAGCGGCTCCTGGAGCATGCGCCCCATCTCCACGTGGTCGTCGACCACGAGGATGCGCGCGTCAGACGGCGAGTCGCTCGGCATGGCGCTCCTCTGGGACAGGGCGGGCCACCGGCCACAGCACGGTGACGCGGGTGCCCTGCCCCGGCGTGCTCTCCAGCTCCACCCGCCCGCCGTGGTTGCGGACGACGTGGGCCACCATCGTCAGCCCCAGCCCCGTGCCCTGCCCGCGCTTCTTCGTCGTGAAGAACGGATCGAACACCTGGTTGAGGCGCTCCTTGGGGATCCCGCAGCCGTCGTCGCGCACGGCGAGCGCGACCATCCCCCACGGCCCCTCCTCCGGCCCCGCCAGCACGGAGGCGGAGATCTCCACCGCGCCGCCCTCGCTGCACGCGTCGCACGCGTTGAGCGCGAGGTTGATCAACACCTGCTGGAGCTGATCCGCGTCCGCCGCCAGCGCGGGCACGGACTCCGGCACGTCCACGCGCAGGGTCACCCGCCGCCGCTCCGCCTCCACCAGCAGCAGCTCGTGCACGCTCCGGGCGAGCGGCCCCAGCGCCACCGGCCGCACCATCGCGGGCTGGAGCCGGGAGAAGTCCAGCAGCTGGCGCAGCGTGCGGCTCACCCGGTCGATCTGCTCGACGATGACGCCCAGCCCCGGGCCCTGCGGGTGCGAGGGCCCCAGCTTGCCCTGCACGTACTCCGCGCGGCCGCGCACCACGCCCAGCGGCGTCCCGATCTCGTGCGCGATGCCCGCGGCCAGCACGCCCACCGTGGCCATCTTCTCCGCGCGCAGCAGCTGCGTCTCCAGCGCGCGCACGTCGCTCAGGTCCTCCACCACCAG
>JAFADT010000841.1 GCA_023424585.1 Pseudomonadota bacterium | reverse complement strand
CCCCCACGACGCTCGAGGCCGTCCGCCTGCACCGGCCCGACGCGGCGGCGCTCGCCCAGGCGGAGCTCACCGCCTGCGAGCAGGCGAAGTGCCCGGAGGCGGGGAGGCTGGGCCTGCTCGCCGGCACGCTCGTCCTCTCGGACGGGGACGCCGCCCAGGCCCGGGACCTGCTCACCCGCCACGCGCCCCCCGCGCCCCTGGAGGCCTTCCATGCCTTCTACCTGGGGCAGGCGCGCTTCTACTCGGGCGACCCCAACGGCGCGGCGAAGGACTTCGAGCGGGCCCTGGAGAAGGCCTCCCCCGCCCTGGCCGTGCGCGCCCGCGCCCGCCTGGGGGAGTCCCTGCTGGACGCCCACCGCCCCAAGGACGCCGCCCCGGTGCTGGAGTCAGCGGCGGCGGCGCAGCCCACCCCGGAGCTGCTCTTCCAGCGCGCCCAGGCGCGCGCGGCCACCGGCAACGCCGCGGGCCTGCGCGCGGACCTGAAGTCGGTGGCGCTGCGCTTCCCCACCCACCCGTACGCGGACGCGGCGCTGGAGCAGCTCGCCACGCTGAAGCCCGCGGTGACGCTCGCGCTCCCCGAGCACCTCCAGCGCGCCCGGGGCTTCCTCGCCAACGACGCGGCGAGGCGGGCCGAGGAGGAGCTGTCCACCGCGGAGAAGCGGGGTCTGGTGAAGGGCGCTCCCGCCCAGGCGCAGGTGGCGCTGCTGCGCGCGCAGGTGCTGTTCGCGCTCGGCAAGCGCGAGGACGCGGAGAAGGCGCTCGCGGTGGCGCGCAAGGGGCCGCCGGCCATCGCCGCGGAGGCCGCGCTGGTGGTGGCGCGCCGGGCGCTGCGCTCGGACGACAACGAGAAGGCGCGCAAGCTGATGGCGGCGCTGGACAAGGCCTATCCGTCCCAGGCGGCGGGGGAGGAGGGCGCGTTCTTCGCCGCGTGGTTGGACATGCAGGGCGGTCGCTTCGCCGACGCGGCGAAGTCCTTCGCGGACTACGAGAAGCGCTACAAGGGCTCGCGCCGCCGCGACGAGGCGATGTGGTTCCGCGCCCTCTCGCACATCCGGCTGGAGCAGTACGCGAAGGCGCGCCAGGCGCTGGACGACCTGGTGACGGCCTATCCGAAGACGTCCCTGGCGCCGCAGGCCCGCTACTGGATGGCGCGCACGGAGGAGCTGGGCGGCGGCAAGGCCGGGGCCGTGGGGCCCTCCTACGAGGCGGTCATCAGCGCGGCGCCCGCGTCGTTCTACGCATTGCTCGCCACGGAGCGGCTGCGCGAGCTGGGCCGCACGCCGCCCGCGGCCTTCCCGCAGCCTCCGAAGCAGCTCACCCTCCCCCGCCCGCCGGAGCTGGAGCTGGCGGTGGCGCTGACGCGCGCGGGCCTCTTCCGCGACGCGGCGGACGAGGTGCAGTCGCGCGTGTCGGGGCTGCGCTCCGCGGACCAGGCGCTGCCGTTCGCGCACGCGCTGCTGCAGCTGGGGGAGTTCGGCCACGCGCACGTGGTGGCGGCGCGCTACCTGTGGGGCCGGGCCTTCGGGGCCAGGGCGCCGGACGCGCTGGCCGCGTTCTACCCGCGCGCGTTCGCCCAGGCGGTGGAGACGGAGGCCACCCGGCAGGCGCTGGATCCGTTCCTCGTGTGGGCCATCATGCGGCGGGAGAGCGCCTTCCGCCCGGAGGTCATGAGCGCGGCGGACGCGCGCGGCCTCATGCAGCTCATCCCCCCCACGGCGACGGAGATCGCCCTGAAGATGGCCGAGCCCGCGCCCGCCCCGGCGGACCTCTTCGCCCCGGAGCGCAACATCCGCTACGGCGCGTGGTACCTGGCGCAGCTGATGAAGCGCTTCGCGCACCCGGCGCTCGCGGCGGCGGCCTACAACGCGGGGCCCAAGGCGGCGGTGCGCTGGACGCAGGAGCGAGGCAGCATGCCCCTGGACCTGTTCGTGGAGTCCATCCCCTACCGGGAGACGCGCGGCTACGTGAAGCAGGTGGTGGCGGACCTGTACCTCTACCACCGCTTCTACGAGAAGAACGGCACCGAGGCCCGGCTGGCCATGACGGTGCCCGCCCCCACCCCGGACGGCGTCAGCTTCTGATGCCCGGGTGAGGGCTCAGGCGCCGCGCGAGGCCCGGCGGCGCTCGATCTCATGCTCCAGCGACCGCACGACCTCCGACAGCGGCATGCTGCTGGAGTCCACGTGCACCGCGTCCCCGGCGGGCTTCAGGGGCGCCACCTCGCGGCCGGAGTCCGCGGCGTCGCGGCGCGTCTGGTCCTGGAGGACGCCCTCCAGGCTGCTGTCCACGCCCTTCTGGAACAGCTCCTCGAAGCGGCGGCGCGCCCGCACCTCCGGGTCCGCCTGGAGGAAGAACTTCACGTCCGCGTCCGGGAACACCACCGTGCCGATGTCCCGGCCCTCCAGGATGGCGCCCGTCGGGGCCTCCAGCGCCAGCCGCCGCTGGAGCGCCAGCAGCCCCGCGCGCACCACCGGCCGCCCGGACACCTGCGACGCGCCCATGGAGATGGGCGGCGTGCGGATCTCTCCGGACACGTCCTCGCCGCCCAGGAAGACGTGGTTCTCCTCGCCCACCACCTGGAAGTGGATGCGCACGCGCCCGAGCAGCTCGCCCAGCTTCACGTCGTCGTCGAAGGCGATGCCCTCGCGAGAGGCCATCAGCGCCACGCAGCGGTAGATGGCGCCCGTGTCCACCAGCGCGAAGCCCAGCCGCCGCGCGAGCAGCTTGGACACGGAGGACTTGCCCGCCCCGGCCGGCCCATCGATGGCGACGATGAACGGGCGCGCGCTCACGACAAGGCCTCTTTCAGCGCGGCCACGCAGCGGGCGTTCTCCTGGGGCGTGCCCACGGAGATGCGCAGGCAGCTCGGGTGGCCGTTGCCCGCCATGGGCCGCACGATGACGCCCCGGCGCAGCAGCTGCTCGTACACCTCGGCGGACGGACGGTGGCAGTCCACGAAGACGAAGTTCGCGTGGCTCTCCGTCAGGGTGAGCCCCAGCTTCGGCAGCTCCTCGCCGAAGTAGTCCAGCCCCACGCGGTTGTTCTCCCGCGTGCGCTTCACGTGCTCCGTGTCTTCCAGCGCGGCCATGCCCGCCGCCTGCGCCACCGTCGTCAGGTTGAAGGGCATGCGCGTGCGGTGCACGTAGCCCGCGAGCTTCGCGTCCATCACCGCCGAGCCCAGCCGGATGCCGGCCAGCCCGTGGATCTTGCTGAAGGTGCGCAGCCCCACCAGGTTCGGGTGCGCGTGGAACAGCTCCACGGCGCTCGCGTAGTCGGGCCAGTCCACGAACTCCGCGTAGGCCTCGTCGTGGACGACGAGCACGTCCTGGGGCACCGCCTGGAGGAACGCCTCCAGGTCCTTGCGCCCGAACGTGGTGCCCGTGGGGTTGTCCGGGTTGGCCAGGAACACCATGCGCGTGCGCGGGGTAACGGCGCGGGCCATGGCCTCCAGGTCGTAGCGGAAGCCCTCGCGCATGGGCACCTCCACGAACGCCCGCCCGTGCGCCTGCGCGGAGATGCGGTACGCCGGGAACGAGCCCTTGCACAGGAGGATCTCCTCCTCCTGCGTCGTGAACGTGCGGATGAGCAGCTCGATCAGCTCGTTGGAGCCGCTGCCCAGCACCACCTCCTCCGGCTTCACGCCCAGGTGCGCGGCCAGCCGGCGCACCAGGTGGAAGCTCGTGGCGTCCGGATAGAGGTTCACCTGCGCGACGGCGTTGCGCATGGCCTCCACGGCGCGGGGCGACGGGCCCAGCGGGTTCTCGTTAGAGGCCAGCTTGATGACGCCCTTGAGGCCGTACTCCCGCTCGGTCTCCTCGATGGGCTTGCCCGGGACGTAGGCCTTGAGCGTCTCGACGTAGGGAGGGACGAGCGGTCGCATGGGGTAGGGATCCTCTACTTGCCGGAGAACATGCCGAGGGCGCGGAACTTGTCGTAGCGGTCGCGCACCAGCGCGTCCGGCTTCAGCTCCGCCAGCTGGCCCAGGTGCTTGCGCAGCGCCTTGCCCAGCGCCTCCGCGGCCTTGGACGGATCGCGGTGCGCGCCGCCCGGAGGCTCCGGGATCACCTCGTCGATGATCTTCGCCTCCAGCAGGTCCTGCGCCGTGGGGCGCATCGCGTCCGCGGCCTTGTCCGCCTTGGTCGCGTCGCGGAAGAGGATGGAGGCGCAGCCCTCCGGGGAGATGACGGAGTAGACGCTGTTCTGGAACATCAGCACGCGGTTGCCCACGCCGATGGCCAGCGCGCCGCCGGAGCCGCCCTCGCCCACCACGGTGGAGATGATGGGCACGCGCAGCCGGCTCATGACCTCCAGGTTCACGGCGATGGCCTCCGCCTGGCCGCGCTCCTCCGCGCCGATGCCCGGGTACGCGCCCGGCGTGTCAACGAAGGTGAGGATGGGCTTCTCCATCCGCTCGGCCAGCTCCATCAGCCGGCGCGCCTTGCGGTAGCCCTCCGGGCGCGGCATGCCGAAGTTGCGCGCCATGTTCTCCTTGGTGTTGCGCCCCTTCTGATGGCCGATGAGCATCACCGTCTTGCCGTCGAAGCGCGCGAAGCCCCCGACGATGGACGGGTCCTCGCCGAAGTGCCGGTCGCCGCACATCTCGAAGAAGTCCGTGAAGAGGTGCTGGACGTAGTCCAGGAAGTACGGGCGCGCGTTGTGCCGCGACAGCTGCACCACCTGCCAGCGGGACAGGTCGCTGAAGATCTCCGACTGGAGCTTCTTCGCCTTCTTCTCCAGCTTGGAGATCTCCGAGGAGAAGTCCACGGAGCCACTGGTGGAGAGGGCCTTCAGCTCCTCGATCTTCTTTTCCAGCTCGATGAGCGGGCGCTCGAAGTCGAGCGCGTAGCCAATGCCGGTTGCCATGGCGCCGAACTAGCACCAGGGTTCAGGCCAATCAACGCGCAAGCGGTTACGCACCCCTGGAATGTCCTGGGGGACCGCCCGTCTGGTGAAACATGGTCCTTGCCCTGTCCCTGCTGGCCGTGACGCTGTCCGCCGCTCCCGCCGCGCCCCCTTCCGGCCGGGCCCTCAACACGCAGGGGTTCCGCCTCTACCAGTCCGGCCGCTACGCGCAGGCCCTGGAGAAGTTCCAGGAGGCGGCCCGGGCCGCGCCGGACTACGCCCTGGCGCACTACAACGCCGCCGCCACCCTGGGCGTCCTGCGCAAGCAGGGCAAGGTGTGCGAGTACAGCGCCCACCGCGACGTCATCGTGGAGAAGCTGGCCACCGCCGTGCGCCTGGACCCGCGCCGCCTCCAGCGGGCGAAGGAGGACCGGGACCTGGACGTCATCCGGGACACGCTCGGGTGGCAGAAGCTGCTGGGCCGCACCCCCGAAAAGGAGTCCGACGTGCCAGCCCTCCTGCGCGCGGTGTCCTGGTACGGCCCCGGCGTGGGCGTCTACGGCACCACCCGGGCCCTGAGGTTCCAGGACGGGGGCCGCGTGGAGCTCTGGAAGAAGGACGTGGACGACTCGGGCACGCCCCACGAGTCCCGGCTCCCCGGCACGTACACCGTCCAGGGCCGCACGGTGGAGGTGAAGCTCCCCGGGAGCGCGCCCGTCACCGGCACCCTGGGAGAGGGCGGCG
Organism: Pseudomonadota bacterium; assembly: GCA_023424585.1. Taxonomy (GTDB): domain Bacteria; phylum Myxococcota; class Myxococcia; order Myxococcales; family Myxococcaceae; genus Corallococcus. Next base: position 16,127 of record JAFADT010000841.1, on the reverse strand, counting down.
CCCTCACCTTCCCGGAGCCCCTGGGCGCCTTCACTGACAGTCCGTCCGAGTGCGACGCCTGACGTGAAGTGACGACCCGTTCACGCCTACACACCCCGAGGGGCGCCGCCCTGGCGCGCCTGCCCGCCGGTGCCCACCTTCCGCTCGGGAGCGGAACGGGGGGAAAGCAGTGCACCGACTCAACGCCAGACACTGGGGGCTCGTCGCATTGATCGCGGTCGCCCCCTTCGTCCTCGCCTTCATGCTGGGAGCCACCGCGCCCCAGCTGCTGGAGCCGGTGCTCGGCACCCCGGTGGGCGGCCTGAGCTGGGGGCTGGCCACGGTGCTCGGGCTCCTGGGAGGCGCCCTCTTCGCGCGCATCCTCGCGGCCCTGCAGCGCCCGCGCATCCAGGCCTCCCCGGTGCTGCGCGTGCTGGGCACGGTGGGCGGCGCCAGCGTGGCGGTGACCCTGTGCATCGTGCCGGCGGTGGCGCTGATGCTCATGGGGCCGGGCTGGGTGCTCCAACAGCACCTGTCCGCGCCGGAGGCCCCGACGGTGCGCTCGCTCAAGGCGAGCGCCCTGAACCTGCTGGGCCAGGCGCGCCGGGCCTATCCGCACCGGCTACCCCTGTCCCTGTTCGTGCCGGGCCCCCACTAGGAGCGCCCGGCCCCGGCGGCGTCAGGCCGCCTTGATCTTCGCCGGCGGCGCGGACAGCGCGTACCAGGCGGTGCGGAACGCCTTCAGCTCGCGCAGCCCCGCGGGGTGACGGCCCAGCGCGGGCGCCATCGTCACCGGCAGGCCCATCTTCTTCTCCATGGCCTTGGCCGCGTTCAGCTCCAGCTTGCGGCGGTTCTCGCACTTCTCGCAGGTGGACTTGGGGCCCACGCGGTTGACGAGCACCCGCTCCACCTGGAGCTTGCGCTCCTTGAGGTACTCCACCAGCCGCTCCGTGCGGGACGCGGCCAGGTCCTCGCCGCGCGTGACGACCACGAAGCGAGACTCGCTGGGGGACGCCAGCGCGTCCTCGAAGCGCTTCACGTGCTTGAGCATCGCCGCCAGGTCATCCGCCAGCTCGCCCAGGCCCCTGGCGCGGTGCTTGTTGAGGATGCCGTGCAGCGCGCCCAGCCACGCCTTCGCGGTGTCCGCCAGCTCCACCACGCGGACGTTCATCACCTGCGGCGACGAGTCCACCACGATGCGCTTGAAGCGCTCCTGCACCAGCGCGTCCGTCAGCACGGACATGGCCGCCAGCTCGTCGATGCCCGGGGGCGCGCACTCCAGCAGGTTGCGCAGGTAGAGCAGGTCCGCCGGCACGTCGTTGCCCGCCTTGGGCGCGCCCTCGAAGGCCTTCTCCGCCTTCTCCTTCAGCCGCTTGCGCAGGGCGTTGAACCAGCCCGCCATGTCCAGTTCGCGCGCGTACAGGCCCTTGGTGCCCTTCACCTGCGTCTCGGTGTCGGTGAGGCGGCTCTGGAGCACGTCCGACAGCGAGTGCGCGGGGTCCGTGGAGATGAGGAGCACCGGCCCCTCCTTCTCCGTCAGCGTCACCGCCGCGGCGGCCGCGCAGGAGGACTTGCCCACCCCGCCCTGCCCCACGAAGAAGATGAGCCGCGTGGGCGGCAGCGGCGGCGCCGCGATGGGCGGCATGGACGGGGCGCGCACCAGCGCCGGAGGCCCTTCCGCCGCGCTGAACTCCAGCGCCTTGGTCTCCTTGCCCGCCGCCCACTCCCTGGCGAACTCCTTCAGCCCGTCCAGCCCGCGGGGCGCCACCTCGCGGCGGCCCAGGAGGTTCACGGGCACGTTCTTGTCCAGCGCCTGGTACTTGCGCACGTGCGGCGCCTGCAGGCCGCGGCGGCCCTGGCAGGCGGGGCACCCCTCGTGGTCCTCCACCTGGTTGACCACCACCTCCGTCACCGGCAGCCCGCGCTCGCGCAGCTGGGTGAAGTACATGCGCGTCTGCGACTCCGGCACCGGCTCCGCCAGCGCCACCAGGTGGAAGGCCGTGCGCGCCGGATCCTTCAGCAGCGCCAGCAGCTTCTCCGCCTTCTGGCCCACCTGCTCCAGGAAGCCACCGGCGGCCTCCGCGGCCGCGGCGGCCGCCTTCTTGCCCTTGCCGCTGGGGGCCGGGGCGGCGCGGTCCTGGCCCACCTTCACGAAGCCGAGGAACTTGCGCAGCTGCGCCGGCAGGTCGAACAGGCGCAGCGTGTGGCTGGTGGGCGACGTGTCCACCACGATGCGATCGAAGTCCCCCGACTCCAGCAGGTCCACCACGTGGAAGAGGGCCACCAGCTCCTCCAGCCCCGGCACCGCCTGCTGGTAGAGCTTGCCCAGCTCCTCATCCGACAGGTGCGTGCCCTTCACCGCCGCCTTCGCCAGCGCCGGCAGGTACTCCGCCAGGAACGGCTTGAGCAGCGCGGGCGGGTTCAGCTCCGCTCCGAAGAGGCCACCCTCGCCCTTGCCCGCCTGGAGCTTGGTGGGCTTCGCCGGCAGCTTCTTCTTCACCAGGTCCGACAGGGACTGGACCGGATCCAACGAGACGACCAACACCCGGTGCTTGGGGGATTCCTCGGAGAGCCTCACCGCGTACGCTGCCGCGAGCGTGGTCTTGCCGACCCCGCCCTTGCCGCCGAAGAAGTGAAGAACTCGCGCGTCGCTCATTGCGTTGTGGCCTTCCTTGTGCCCCCCCGGCGGCACCCCAGATGACTCACGTCGGACGACCGCGCCCGTGGGGCGGAAGTGGCCCGAAGTGAGACGTCCCAGCCGGGCCCTCACCAACGGGTGGGAGAGGCCCGGAGGATCCCCCGTCCAGGGGGGAAAAGTCAAGGATTGACAGGGGTTTTCGAGACCTCCCCCGCCCGCTTAAGCCGGCCTGGGGAGCCCCCATGCGCGCCCTCCAGGAGCCCCGCCAAGGGCCCGGAATCCGGGCGTTCTCGCCTACCTATCAGGTCAGCGCCCGGCCCCCGCCGGCCCGCCGGCCTCCGGGGCCCGGGCGGATCAGCGGGTCAGGAAGCTGCTGGCCCCCATGGGGCCCTCATTGCCCTGCCCGCCCAGGGGGCCGCCCCCGCTCGGGGTGCCCTGGGCGCGGCTCTCCGCCGCGTAGCGGTTGAGCTTGTTGTAGAGCGTCTTCTCGCTCACCCCCAGCACCTCCGCCGTGCGGGCCTTGTTGTTCCCGTTCCGCTGGAGGCTGCCCAGGATGTACTCGCGCTCCACGGCGTCCAGGCTCAGGCCGAACGGCAGCTTGAACGTGTGGCGCTCCGGGGACTTGCCGGCCATGTCCGGCGGCAGGTGCTCGCGGGTGATCAGCTCCCCGTCGCAGAGGATCACGGCGCGCTCCACGGCGTTGCGCAGCTCGCGGATGTTGCCCGGCCAGTCGTAGTTCTTCAGCACCTCCATGGCGTCCGGGTGCACGCCGGAGACGCGCTTGGCCGAGTCCCCGCGGAACTTGTCCACGAAGTGCTGGACCAGGATGGGCACGTCGTCCCGGCGCTCCCGCAGGGGCGGCAGGTGGAGCTGGAACACGTTGAGGCGGAAGTAGAGGTCCTCGCGGAAGCGCTGGTTCTTGATCTCCTGCTTCAGGTCGCGGTTCGTGGCGGACAGCACGCGCACGTCCACCTCGATCTCCACCTTGCCGCCCAGGCGGCGCAGGCGGCCCTCCTCCAGCACACGCAGCAGCTTGGCCTGCAGGTCGATGGGGATCTCCCCCAGCTCGTCCAGGAAGAGCGTGCCGCCGTGGGCCATCTCGAAGACGCCCGGGCGGCGCTGATCCGCGCCGGTGAAGGCGCCGCGCTCGTGGCCGAACAGCTCGGATTCGATCAGCGTCGCGGGGATGGACGCGCAGTTGATGGCGATGAAGGGCTTGTCGCGGCGCAGGGACAGGTTGTGCACCGTGCGGGCGACCACCTCCTTGCCCGTGCCGGACTCGCCGCTGATGGAGACGCTGGCCTTGGAGGGGGCCACCTTCTCGATCATCTCGATGACCTTGCGCATCGCGGTGGAGCCGGCGATGAGGTCCGTGGAGCCCAGCTGCTTGAGGCGCCGGCGCAGCGTCTGCACCTCGCGCATCGTCTCCTTCTTCTCCAGCGCGCGGTCGATGCAGACCTTGAGCCGCGCCGTGTCCAGCGGCTTCACGATGAAGTCGTAGGCGCCCTCGCGGATGGACTCGACGGCGGTGTCGATGGTGCCGCGGCCGGTGAGGAACACCACCGGGCAGTCCGGGAGCTCTTCACGCAGGTTGCGCAAGAGCCAGAGGCCATCCGTCTCCGGCATGGCGAGGTCCGACAGGACGACGTCGGGCCGGAACTCACCGGCCTTGCGGAGGGCGTCATGCCCGTCGAACGCGGTCTCGACCTTGTGCCCCCAGGCGGACAGCATCTCCGCCAGGGCCTCGCAGGTCTCACGTTCGTCATCCACGGCCAGGATTCGTGCGCTGCCCAAGGTAAAAACCTCCACTGCGATGAAGCGTGATGAAACCGGATGGAAGACCGTCCGCGCCCTGATGGGGGAAGCTCAGGCGCGCGGGAACACCAGGCGGCACGTCCCCGCCTGCACGATGAATTCGATGCCCAGCTGAGCCGCGCGGAGCGTCAGCGCGGTCACGGTGTCCCTCGCCTGCTCGGGCGCGGAGGAGCCGTCCACCACCTCCAGCACCGCCGAGGGCCCCTCGCCGCGCACCGAGACGACCACGGTGCTGCCGGGCTCCGCGCGCTGGAAGGCGCGCATCAGCACCTGCACCAGGAAGAAGCCCAGCTCGGTGGTGTCCTCGAGCCGGGCATGCACGTCCGGGTCGATGGCGCGCTGGATCTGGAGACGGCGCCGGCGGCTCTCGTGGCCCAGCACGTCCAGGGCCTTGCCGGTGGCGTCCGACAGCGGCGCGTCCCCGGAGGGGCCCGCCCCGCGAAACACGATGAAGTCGGAGAAGAGCTTGAGCAGGCTGTCCACGCGGGCGATCTGCTCGCGCATCGCCTTGAGGTTCTTCTCCTGCGCGGCCGGGACCTGGCCGGACTCACCCTTGAGCTTCTCGGTGAGGACCTCGAGATGGATGGCCAGCGCGTTGAGCGGGTTGCGCACGTCGTGCAGCAGGCTGTCCATCAAGGGCGGAACCGCGTCGTAGCGGGCCGCGCCCACCACCGGGTCCGACACATCCTGGACAGAAGGCACACTGCTGGCCATGGCTGATGAGATAACCACCTGAAACTCCTGGGAATTTACGTCTCCCCACCCCCGCCGCCGCCCTACCGGAGCCAGGATTTAGGGAGCACCCCTGGGATCGTCAACCCTGGGTCGGTAATTCTTGCCGGAGTTCTAAAATTCCCGTGTCGGAACGGCCACTTAGGGGCGCTCCCAAGTGTCATTCAACGAACGGGGAGCCCACCCTGGGCGATCAACGCGTCCAGGGATTGTCCACCCCCGGACAGCGCGCCGCGCTCAGGTCCCGGTGGCGGGCGCCGGGGGCTGCGCGGCGGCGCCCAGGCCCACGAGCTGGAGGCCCAGGCGGGCGGCGTACTCGAAGATGCGCGGGTCCCGGTAGAACTCGCCGAAGACGATGCGGGTGCAGCCGCTGTTGGCGATCAGCTTGAAGCACGGCCAGCACGGGCTGGCGGTGGTGTAGATGGTCGCCCCGTCGATGGCGACGCCGTTCTTCGCCGCCTGGATGATGGCGTTGGCCTCCGCGTGGACCGTGGCCACGCAGTGGCCGTTCTCCATCATGTGGCCCACCTCGTCGCAGTGGGGCAGGCCGCGGATGGCGCCGTTGTAGCCGGTGGAGAGGATGGTCTTGTCCCGCACCAGCACCGCGCCCACGTGCTTGCGATCACAGGTGGCGCGGGTGGCCACCTGCTGGGCGATGTCCATGAAGTACTGATCCCAATTGCCCCGAGCGGCCATGCGGCTCAACCCTCCAGAGGATGAGCCGCAGCTCTAACGCCGGACGCGGGCCGGAACCACTTCCTGGCCAGGCCGCTGTCGGCTCAACGACTCGCCGTCTTCTGCGGCCCCGCACCGTCCGCGTCAGCGGAGCGCTCCAGCAGCCTGCCGAAGCCCTTCGCCTGGAGGAAGCCGCGCACCTTGGCGCTGGGCGCGGCGAACGTCTCGCCGGGCATGGGCACGTCGAAGCTGAAGTTCTGGGACGCGACCTCGAAGTCCACCTTCGCGGTGCGGTAGCCCTCCACGATGGCCAGGAGCCGCCCCGTCTCCAGGCTGAAGATGCCGCCGCCGGACGCGCCGTACCCGATGGGCGCGTCCGTCTTCAGCATGCGCGGGTGCTTCGTCTGCTGATCCCACTCCACCTGGGACACCATGCCGCCGGAGATGGACAGCGCGCGGCCGTACGGGGACGCCGCCACCACCACGTCCTCGCCCGGCTCCGGCTCGTCGTCGGAGGCCAGGTCCGCCACGGGCCACGTCACGCCCGTCACGCGCAGGAGCGCCAGGTCCAGGTCCGGCACATGGCCCGTGGCCACGACCTCCGCCAGGTACTCGTGCGACTCCGCGCGCCGGTCCAGCACCACCTTGAGCACGGGGTCCTTCAGGTCGCCCGGCTCCACCGCGTGCGCGTTGGTGAGCACGTAGCTGACGGGCCCGGACTCGCCGGCCTCCGTGCCGATGACGACGCCCGACGCCGAGCGGCGCACCTTGCCGGCCTCCGTCGTCACCAGCCGCACGTTGAGCGGGAGGATGCGCCGCACCATCGCCTTGCGCGTGGGCCGGGGCGCGGGCTCGGGGCGGGACAGCGCCCGCTCCACCTGCACGGGCGCCTGGGCGTGCGTCGCGCCCGGCGCGTCCGCCGGGGACTGCGACGGGGCGCTGGCGCACGACACGAGGGCCCACAGGAGGGGGGTGCCCAACAGCAACCGGTTCATCAACGCTCCAGGCGCGAAGAGGGGGAGGGACGAAAAGACGACGACCGGGGCGAAACCCGGTCCGCGGTCCCATCATCCCGAGCCCCGGCCCGGAATTGAAAGCAGGCGGGCAGGCACCGGCCCCCCGGATGCCTGCCTCCCCCGCTCAGGTGTAGCGCTGTCGCATCAGGAACAGGATGGCGTCCTTCGCGCAGAACTCGCAGTAGCCGTAGCGCGCCGCCATCGTCTTGAGCGTGTCCTGCACCTGGGCCTGCTCACGCGCGGTGAGCTGGTTGCGGTCCTCGGAGAGGTACTTGAGGACGTTCTCCTTGTTCTTGCGCAGCACGCGCTTGCGCTCCTCGAAGTAGTGGTCGCGCAGGCGCTTGAACATGTCCGGGAAGATGCGCGGGTAGTCGATGACGCCGTCCGGGTTGTCCAGCCGGTGCGCGCCGATGCTCGCGATGAGGCCGCGGCGGAAGTCCGCGGGGGCCTCGCCCTGTGGCATCACGATGGCCTCCACCTCCGCCATGCGCGCCTCGTCCGGCTTCTCCATCTCCCCCGTCACGCGGTTGCGCATCTTCTCCCCGCGCACCCAGTGGCTGACGCTCTGGATGTAGCGCTCCACCAGCTCGCGGTACTGGCCCTCGGACACCAGGCCCATGGAGTCGCGCACCTCGGAGTCCACGCGGTCCAGGTACTCGCCCTCCACCACGCGCACGAAGGTCTCGTGGTCGTGGTAGCCGTCCATCACCTCCTGGAGGAGGAACTCGTAGACGCTCTTGTCCTTGCAGAGCGCGTGCAGCTCCTCCAGCACCGCCAGCGCGTGAAGGCACTTGTAGTCCGGGTTCTGCGCGGCGTTGAAGAGGGCCGTCTTGATCTCCCGCGCGCTCGCGCCGGAGCGCCCCTCGTAGTTGGGGTACGCGTCGGACTCCTCGTACATCTCCTCGCGCAGCTTGAGCAGCTCCTTGGTGTTCGCCGAGGACAGCCGCGCGGGCACCCCCGCCTCCTGGTACAGGTGCAGCTTCTCCACCGGGGCCACCTGGTCCACCAGCGGCTTCACGTTGGCGGGGTAGCGGTCCGGGAGGGGCTTCTTCAGGCGCGTGAGCACCGCCCACATCGCGGCCACCTCCGTGGCGTGCGGCGCCACGTGCTTGCCCACGGACGTCGCGGTGATCTGCGCGTCGTAGATCTCCTGCTCGACCTTGTAGCGGCGCAGGTACGGCACGCGCACCAGCTCGATGCGGCCCTTGAACGACGCGAAGTCCGGCAGCTCCTTGAACGCGTTCAGGTGCTTCTCGTTGGAGGACGCGATGAGCACCTCGTCCAGTTGGAGCACGAAGGGCTCCAGGGGCACCTCGCCCGTCTCGCTGAAGCCCAGCAGGTACTTGAAGGCCTCCAGCGGGCGCTTGAGCAGGTCCGCGTACTCGATGAGGCCGCGGTTGGCGTGCACCAGCGGGCCGTGCGGCTCGAAGAGCACCGTGCTGTGCAGCGCGGCCGGCATGTTGAGCTGGGTGCGGTCCGCGCTGATCTGCTGCGCGATGGCGTCCACGCTCATCTGCGGCTCCACCGTCACCGTGCCCACCTGGTAGCGGCGCGACACGTAGAAGCGCTCCACCTGCACGTGCCGCAGGACCTTGAGGTAGTCCCCACCGTACGAGTTGAGCAGCGCGGTGTAGATGCGGCGGCACTTGGCGCACAGCTCGCCTTCGCGCACGTAGTCGGACAGGAGGAAGTCCCCCGTCGCCCCGTCGCCGTTGCCCAGCCCCTTCTTCTTGAGCGCCCCCTCCAGGAGGCCCTTGCGCTCCGCCGGGGGCACCGCGAACAGCGGGTGGTCTCGCAGCTCGCAGGGCAGTCGCAGGTCCAGGGCCTCCGCGTCCAGGTGGGCGTACGAGGTGAGCTCGCCCTCCGTGGACTGCGCGCCCGCGCGCTCGCCGAAGCCGATGGAGCCCTTGATGAGCTTCTCCGAGGGGAACACCCACGCGATGCGGTAGAGCGCCCCCTGCGGCTGGCGCGAGTAGTCCTCCATGCCCTGCTTCAGCGCGTTGACCAGGCTGGACTTCGCGCTGCCGTTGGGGCCGTGCAGCATGATGAGCTTGTTGATGCGGCCGGCCCGCACGAAGTTGCCCAGGATGCGGTAGAGGGCGTTCTGCACCTCCTCCTGCCCGGCGACGCGGCCGTCGCGCTCGGCGGACGGGGCGTCGAAGACCTTGAAGCGCCGGATGGTGCCCGTGGGGTGCGGCACCTGCTCCGTGCCGTAGTGGTCCATCATGTCCCGCAGGTACTGCGCCGCGTTGCGCGACTGCCCCTTCGGGTCCGCGAAGAAGAGCGTCAGGTACTCCTCGAAGGACAGGATGGACCGGTTCTTGACGAAGTCGGCGCTGACCTGTGCGCCCACCTCCTGCAGATAGCCCTTCGCTTCCACGGCGGCTCCCCTCTGTGGGTGGGTGAATCTCTCGGATGTAGCCACGGCGCGTGGCCGTCGCATGAACCCCGGGGGATGACCTTCGTTCCCGGCCGTTGGGATGTAAAGCGAGGGGCCCTGCCCCCGGGGACGGTGTGTTCGGGGCCGCGCGCTTGGCCGCCGGCCGGGTCCCACCCGGCCAGGCGGGCGGGACGGAGCGGAAGGTCCAGGCGCGCTGGAAGTTTGAGGGCGTCCGTCGGATGACGGATGGTTTGCGATTCGCGCCCCCGGGACGGGTGAGATACGGTCCCGGACGGCCACACCCCATCACGCCGCAACGCCTCACCCGGAGCTCACACGCGATGCATAAGGAGCCCATCATCGGCATCGACCTCGGCACGACGAACTCGTGCGCGGCGATCGTCGAGGACAGCGGGAACGTCAAGCTCATCCCCTACAAGGGCGGCGAGTACACCATCCCCTCCATCTTCGCCATCGATGACAAGGGCAACGAGCTCATCGGCTTCGAGGCGAAGCGCCAGTGGCAGCTCAACCCGCGCAACACCGTCTACGGCTCCAAGCGCCTCGTCGGGGTCAACTTCAGCAGCGACGTCGTCGGCACGATGAAGAAGGCCGTGGCGTACAACATGCGCGCCGGCGCCAGGAACGACGTCACCCTGGACGTCGGCAAGAAGGAGTTCTCCCTCCAGGAGATCAGCGCGAAGATCCTCGGGAAGATCCGGGATGTCGCCTCCAACTACCTGAAGACGCCCATCAAGCGCGCGGTGGTGACGGTGCCCGCGTACTTCAACGACCGGCAGCGCCAGTCGGTGAAGGACGCCGGCAAGCTCATCGACCTGGAGGTGGTGCGCATCATCAACGAGCCCACCGCGGCGGCGCTCGCCTACGGCGTGGGCAAGACGCTGAAGGAGAAGGTCGTCATCTACGACCTGGGCGGCGGCACCTTCGACGTCTCCATCATCGAAATCCGCGACCGCGTCTTCGAGGTGAAGGCCACCGGCGGCGACGTGTTCCTGGGCGGCATCGACTTCGACAACGCCATCATCCACCACGTCCTCAAGGACTTCGCGGCCAAGACGGGCATCGACCTGGCCACGGACCCGGTGGCCATGCAGCGCATCAAGGACCTGGCGGAGCGGACCAAGATCGACCTGTCCGCGCGCGAGGAGGTGCCCTTCAACATCCCCTTCATCACGATGACGGCGCAGGGCCAGCCCCTGAACATCGAGATGAAGTTCACGCGCAAGATGCTGGAGCAGCTGACGAACCAGCTGGTGGACCGCACCCTCCAGATGGTGGCGCGCGTGCTGGTGGACTCCGGCCTGTCCACCAAGGACATCGACGAGGTCATGCTGGTGGGCGGCCAGACGCGCATGCCCGTCGTGCAGGACCGGCTCACGAAGTTCTTCGGCAAGCCGCCCAGCAAGGGCGTGCACCCGGACGAGGCGGTGGCCATTGGCGCGGCGCTCTACGCGCACTCGCTCGAGGACAACACCAACCTGCGCATCCAGCTGCTGGACGTGATCCCCATGGCCATTGGCCTGGAGCGCGGCGACGGCGGCTTCCACGTCGTCTTCCCGCGCAACGCGTCCATCCCCAACGCCAAGCAGCTCCTGGCCACGACGAGCTTCGACAACCAGACCGAGCTCGCCATGCGCATCTACCAGGGCGACCACGACACGGTGGCGCGCAATGACCTGCTGGGTGAGTTCACCTTCTCCGGCATCATGCCCGCCAAGGCCGGCACGGTGAACGTGGAGATCATCTTCGACGTGAGCGTGGAGGGCATCCTCACCATGCGCGCGAAGGACCCCGCCTCCGGCCGCGAGATGAAGACCACGGTGCGCGTCACGCAGAGCTGAGGGCGCCGGAAACACCACGGCGCCCCTGCCTGCCATGAGGCGAGGGGCGCCGGTTGGAATACCGACCGTCTGGGGGAAACCTCAGGCGGTCTTCTTTTCCTTCTCCATGACGATCTGCGGGGGCTCGTGCTTGGTGATCACCTGCTCGGTGATCTTGCACTCCTTGACGCCCTCGCGGAACGGCACGTCGTACATGATCTCCAGCATGGCGTCCTCCATGATGGCGCGCAGGCCGCGCGCTCCGGAGTGACGGCGCATCGCCTCGCGGGCGATGGCGCGCAGCGCTTCCTTGGTGAAGGTGAGCTTCACCTTCTCGATCTCGAACATCTTCTGGTACTGCTTCACCAGGGCGTTCTTGGGGATCGTGAGGATGGTGACGAGGTCATCCTCCTTCAGGTCGTTGAGCGTCGCGATCATCGGCAGGCGGCCGATGAACTCCGGGATCATCCCGAACTTCATCAGGTCCTCCGGCTCCGTCATCGCCAGGAGCTCACCCACGCTGCGCTCCTCCTTGTGGGTGATCTTCGCGCCGAAGCCCAGGCCCTTCTCCCCCACGCGGCGCTTGATCACGCCGTCGATGCCGTGGAAGGCACCGCCGCAGATGAAGAGGATGTTCGTCGTGTCGACCTGGACGTACTCCTGCTGGTTGTACTTCTTGCCGCCGCGCGGGGTGACGTTGGCGCGGGTGCCTTCGATGATCTTCAGCAGGGCCTGCTGCACGCCCTCGCCGCCCACGTCGCGGGTGGCGCTGGGCATGTCGCCCTTGCGGGCAATCTTGTCGATCTCGTCGATGTAGACGATGCCGCGCGCGGCCTTCTCCACGTCGTAGTCGGCGTTGTGGAGGAGGTTCTGGATGATGTTCTCCACGTCCTCGCCCACGTAGCCGGCCTCGGTGAGGCTGGTGGCGTCCGCGATGGTGAAGGGGACGTTGAGGAAGCGCGCCAGGGACTGCGCGAGCAGCGTCTTGCCGGAGCCCGTGGGGCCGATGAGCAGGATGTTGCTCTTCTGCAGCTCCACGTCCTCGCCGCTGGGGTTCTTCACGCCGGGGCGCGGCCGGGAGGTCGGCTTCTTCTGATAGATGCGCTTGTAGTGGTTGTAGACCGCGACCGAGAGGACCTTCTTCGCCTGGTCCTGACCGATGACGTAGTCGTCGAGGAACGCCTTGATCTCCAGCGGCGTGGGCAGGCTGACCTGCGGCTTGCCCTCCTCGCGTTCGTTCTCGTCCGCGATGATGTCGTTACACAGCTTGATGCACTCGTCGCAGATGTAGACCGTGGGTCCGGCGATGAGCTTCCGGACCTCGCGCTGCGACTTGCCGCAGAACGAGCAGGACAGGTTGACGTGGTGCTCCTTCTTCACTGCCGCCTCCGAGTTCGCCGGCCCCGGTTCGGGACCTTCTCCGCCGACCACCGCACTCCGACACCCGCGAAGCCGCCCACGTCTTTACGACGGCTCCAGGCCCACGTGCGACAGGCCCTGAACCCACTATAGGGCCCTCCCCTCCGGGCAGGAAGCCCGGTGGAAGCGCCCTGCTCCAGGAGCGTTCAGCCCAGGTCAACGGGTCGGTCTTGGATAACAGCGACTCAGGCGTCCGTCACGCTCGACGCGATCTCTTCGACATCGTCCGCCAGGGCGGCCGCCCGCTCGGCGACAGCGTTGGGGATTCGACGGCTTCCCGCCAGCTCGGAAGCGAGCTTTCGCGCCATCTGCGCCAGTTTCCGCACCTGGAGGCTCTCCGGGGGCGGCTCCGGCGGGGGGCGGGGGAAGCGCTCGGCGAACTCCTTCTTCAGCTCCGCGGGAGACTTCTCCGGGCTCCAGATGCTGTCGCGCAGGGACTTGTATTCCGTGGGGGACAGCTGCCCCCGCTCCTCGGCGTCGGCCAGGACTTCCACCACCTCGAAGGCGGGGGCCTTCTCCGGGAACTCCTGCTGCTGGAGCTCCTCCGGGGCCTCGTGCTTGGCCAGGAAGCTGAACGAGCGCGTGAGCTTCAGCGCGGTCTGCTTCTTGATGTGCAGCTCCTTGAGGCAGTAGGCCTCGAAGGAGGCGTGGCCCCACTCCTCGTATTTGGCCTCGTCCCGGACCTGGACGAGCAGCTTGCCCAGCTCCGCCCAGGTGGACTTGAAGCGCTTGGCGGCGAGCAGGACGGTGTGGCGGAACGTCCCCGGGGGGACGCTCATGGCCTTCTTGGCGATCTCGACTTCGGCGACGGATGCGGCGGACATGCCCTTTCTATCGGGCACGTCCGGAGGGTGGGCAAGAAAGTCGCCCTACCCTCGCTTGCCGATGTTGAACGAGAGCCCCACGGTGGCGCGCTCGCCGTCGTAGGCCTTGAAGGGCCACTTCTTCAGCTCCGCGAGCAGGCACTCGTAGAGCGGGCCCTGCTTGAACTGGGGGTTGTCCACCCAGAGCTTCGCCACGCGGCCGTCGTTCCCGATGACGAACTCCATGGGGATCTTCGCGGCCAGGCCGGGCGTGCGCTCGGCCTCTTCCTTGAAGCAGTGGAAGAGCTTGGACTGGTTGCCCGCGACGACGCGGTTGATGGCGCCCTGGTCGAACTGCTGGGCCATCTCCAGGCCGTCCGGGTCCGTGGAGACGCTGCCCGTGCGAGGCGGCCGGTTGCCCACCGCGGCGCTGGCCACCGCGCCGCCGCTCTTCCCGCTGGCGCTGCCCTGCCCCGCGGGGCGATCCGGGCGGCGCGGGTCGTTGGTCGGGTAGGCGAAGAGGTCCTCGTCGTCCGCGCGCGCCTGGGCCAGGCGGATGGTGGGCGGGTCCATGGTGATGCCGTCGCCCTCCTCCGTCGCGCCGAACAGGCCGTACACGGCGGCGTTGCGCGCCAGGTACCAGCCGGTGACGCCCAGGAGGAGCGCCACGCCCGCGGCGACGCCGGCCAGCACCTTCACCCGCTTCTGGTTGCGCGCCTGCTCGACGAGCATCGTCTGCGCGACGCGGCCCTGCGCCTCGAAGCGGGCGATGTGCACCTGGAAGGCGGCGGTGTCCCGGAGGTTGCGGAACTCCCGCTCACCGGCCGGGGCCACCAGGCTGTCCGGGGTCAGCTCCCCTGTGTAGAGCTTCTCCACCACCTGTGAAGCGGTGATGGGCCCCAGCACCAGGTCGCCCATTCGGAAAAGCCACTGCCCATCACTGTCCACCGCGAGTTCTTGTCCGGCCAGCATTCGCGCGGGAGTATCGTGTTTCTCCCCACAATCTCGCAACGCCGTGGCCAGGCCCTCTTCCCGACGAATTCCCGCCGTACTGTGGACTTGGTATCGCGGCGGAAACTTCCGCGGCTTCCAACGCCAGGTGGAGGGCCCCACGGTCCAGGACGCGCTCGAAGGCGCGCTCGGGCGGGCAGGCTCGCCGGCGACGGTGATGCCCTCCGGGCGCACCGACCGGGGCGTGCACGCGCGGATGCAGGTCATCAGCCTGCGCCTCCCCGAGGACGTGCCGCCGGAGGCGCTGCCCGCGCGCCTGGCCCCGCACCTGCCCGCGGACGTGGGGCTGTGCGTCGCGAGGCGGCCGCCAGGGGCCTTCCACGCGCAGTGGAGCGCGAGCGGCAAGGAGTACCGCTACCACCTGACGCTGGGCGCGCCGCCTCCAGAGGCGTGGCGGCCCTACGCCCTGGACGTGGCGGCGGAAGCGGCGCTCCAGCCGGGGCAGCGGGTGACGCCGGAGCGGCTGGAGGCGCTGCTCGCCCGCGCCGTGGGCACGCGGGACTTCACCGCGTTCCACGAGCGCTCCAGTCCCCAGAAGCCGCGCACCCTCCAGGCCGCCACCCTGCGGGAGCTGGGCGGAGGCCTGTTCGAGGCGCGGCTGGAAGGAGCTGGCTTCGCGCGCTACCAGGTGCGGTACCTGGTGGGCAGCGCGCTGAAGGTGGCCGCGGGGCTCCTGTCCGAGGAGCAGTGGCGCGCGGCGCTGGATGCGGGCGCGGCCCTGGCCGGCTTCAAGGCCCCGGCGCATGGGCTGGTGCTGTGGGAGGTCCGCTATCCTTCCGCGGTGGACCCCTTCGGGCCCGACGAGCGCCTCCACCCGCCCGGTCTGCCCGACGCGCCGCCCTTCACGGGAGCGCCGCCGGGCTGACGTGACGCTTCAGTCCACGAAGCGCGCTTCGTACTTCGCCAGCAGGTCCGAGATGGCCTCCCGGAGGTACTCGCTCTGGCGGATGCGCGTGGAGCGCGACAGCTCCTTCAAGGCATCCAGCTTCTCGCGATTGAGACGAAACACGACCGAGGTGAGGCGGGGATTCATGTCCAAGTGCGTGGCCTCCGACAGATGCCCACACCATCTCACAATGTCGGACAACCTCAAGAAAACAACCTACGAGGCCGAACCCACCGGGATGATCCACTGCAACCCGGTGAAGAGCTCGGTGTCCGCGCGCAGTCCGGAGCCGAACCCGAAGGTGAACCCGAGCCCGCCGTACAGCGCGAAATGATCCGAGAGGGTGTGTCTGGCGCCGAACCCTATGCGAGGCCCCAGCCACGGCCCAGAAATCGGACGCACGGAGACGCCGAGATCAAAGAAGGTCCGCCAGGACTCGGATCCGAAGACGCTGCGGTAGCCGGTGATCAGCGCCAGCTCCTCGCCAGGGCGGCCGGTGCTGCCGCGCGCGAGGAGGAACACCTCGTCCCCCTCGTAGCCCACGGTGAGCGCCGCCCCCAGGTCCAGGTGCCCGGCGAGCCCGGACACGGCGGCGTCCCCGCTGATCCGCTCGGTGTACGTGGCCCCGGGCCCCACCGTGAGGATCAGCGAGCGCCGGCGCGCGTAGGGCCCGTCGTCCACGAACTCCGCCGCGGCGGCGGGGGCGGCCGAGGCGAGGCTCCCCGCGATCAGGAGGGCAGCGGGGAGGCCCTTCACCCCACCACCGGGAGCTTGAAGCCCTCGGTCCGCCCCTGCGCGGGGGCGATGCCGGCGGCCTCGTTGAGGCGGCCGGAGCGGAAGGGTTCCAGGTCCAGGGCCACGAACTTGAAGCCCACGGACTTGAAGGCGCCGTTGATCCGCTAGCGGATGCCGGCCTCGAAGAAGCGGGGGTA
>JAFADT010000827.1 GCA_023424585.1 Pseudomonadota bacterium | reverse complement strand
GCCTGGTGGTGGACGCGCGAGGGCTGGGCGCGAAGCCGGTGCTCGCGCCCCGCCTGGTGGACACCACGGGCAAGGCGCTCTACGCCGCGACGGTGCTCTCGCAGGAGGCGCGCGGCACGGCGGGCGTCGCGGCCTGGTTCAGCAGCCTCGACGCCGCGCGGAAGGCCTCGCGCGTGGGTGACAAGCCCCTGGTGGTGAAGGCCGCGCAGCTCCAGGGCTCGGACCTGGTGCTGAGCGCCGAAGGCATCCGCGCCCTCACCGAGGCGAACACGCGCTTCCTGGCCGAGGGCCGGGTGGCCATCGTCACGCAGTGATGCCCGGGATGATCCGCGGAACGACGGCGGGACTCGCCCTGGCGCTGCTGCTGACGGGCGGCTGCGCGGCGAAGCAGGAGCAGCCCGCGACGGTGGCCCGCGCGGAGCAGCTGATGGCGTCCAACGCGGCCAAGCGAGGCGACTTGGTGCTCCGGTGCGAGCCCTCCGACGCCCAGGTCCTGTTGGACGGGGTGGAGCAGGGCACCTGCACCGACTTCGCCGGGGTGTCCCGGAGCCTGCGGCTGGGGGACTCAGGCTTCCACCAGGTGGAGGTGAAGAAGCGCGGGTTCTACCCGTACACGACCTACTACCAGCCCAGCGGCGCGCGCGTGACGCTGAAGGTGAAGCTCCGGCCCCTGGCTCCCGAGGGCGGCGGCGCTCCCTGAGGGGGCCCCTCCGGGGCTGGCGCCCTGGTCCGCGAGGTGGCGGGCGACGCCTCGGGCCCGTACATGGAGCGCAATCAGGGGCCGAAGACGCCGTAGGATGGGCGGGGACAGGAGGCGGTCATCGGACGTCGGAAGAGAGGCAGTGCGCGCGCGGTGAAGGCTCCGCCGCCTGGCGCGACCCCGGAGGTGTCCCCGGTGCTGCACGTCGTGCACCCGGAGCCCGTGCCCCCGCCTGGAGACCCCTCGGCCCTGGATGAGGCGGAGGCCCGCCGGGTCGACTTCATCTGGTCCGGAGCGATGGTGGGCTCGCTGGCGCTGGTGTTCGCGCTCCTGTCCGTGTTCGGCGGGGTGGCGGTGCCGGTGCTGCTGGCGCTGACGGGCGCGTACGCGTTCAACCCGATGGTGACGCTCCTGGAGAAGCGCGGCGTGGACCGCACCTGGGGCACGTCCATCCTCTTCGTCGCGGGCACGCTCCTGATGGTGGGCGCGGGCCTGTACCTGGTGCCGGTGTTCCGCGACGAGGCCGCGAAGCTGCCCGGCTTCTTCCAGCGCGCCAGCACCCAGGTGGTGCCGCAGGTGGAGTCACTGCTGGGCGTGTCCCTGCCGGAGCTGGTGAGCCAGCGCACCGCGGAGCTGGGGGAGAAGGCCTCCGAGCTGATCCAGAGCGCGGGCCCCACGGCGGCCCGGCTGGTGGCGAGCTTCGCCGGCAACACCGCGCGCTTCGCGGCCACGCTGCTGGGCCTGTCGGTGGTGCCGGTGCTGGCGTTCTTCTTCCTCCAGGACTACCCGCGCCTCATGGGGCGCATCCAGGACCTGCTGCCGCGCCGCTCCGTGGCGCTGGTGAGCCAGCGCTTCCGCGAGGTGGACGAGGTGCTGTCCGCCTTCGTGCAGGGCCAGCTCACCGTGGGCGCCATCCTGTCGGTGCTCTACGCGGTGGGGCTGTCCGTGGCGCGCATCGACCTGGCCATCGCCATCGGCCTCATCGCCGGCTTCGGCAACATGGTGCCCTACCTGGGCACGGGCATCGGCGTGGTGCTGGCCGTCCTGGGCGTGCTCCTGTCGTGGCAGGGGCCGTGGCAGCTGGCGGTGGTGGCGGCGACCTTCATCGTCGGGCAGCTCGCCGAGGGCTTCGTCATCACCCCGCGCGTCGTGGGGGAGAAGGTGGGCCTGGCCCCCGTGGCGGTCATCATCGCGGTGCTCGCCTTCGGCGAGCTGTTCGGGTTCGTGGGCATCCTCCTCGCGGTCCCGGCCAGCGCCATCCTCAAGGTCGTCCTGAGCGTCGTCCTCCAGCGCTACCGCCGCACGGAGCTCTACAAGGGGAGCGCACGCGCGCCGTGACGAAGCTGGAGAAGCTGCATCAGGAGATCATCGCCTGCCGGGCCTGCCCCCGGCTGGTGGCCTGGCGTGAAGAGGTGGCCCGCGTGAAGCGGCGCGCCTACCGCGCCTGGGACTACTGGGGGAAGCCCGTCCCCGGCTTCGGCGATCCGAAGGCCCGGCTGATCATCGTGGGGCTGGCGCCCGCCGCGCACGGCGCCAACCGCACCGGGCGGATGTTCACCGGGGATCGCTCCGGCGACTTCCTCTATGCGGGCCTCCAGCGCGCGGGCTTCGCGAACCAGGGGCACAGCGAGCACCGGGAGGACGGCCTGAGGCTGACGGACGCCTTCATCGTCGCCGCCGGCCGGTGTGCGCCGCCGGACAACAAGCCCCTGCCGGAGGAGCTGGCCCGCTGCGCCCCCTTCCTGGACCGGGAGATGGCGCTCCTGCCGGGCCGGGTGCTGCTCGCCCTGGGGGCCATCGGGTGGAACGCCGCGCTGGCGTCCGCTGCCCGCACGGGCGGTCCGCTCCCCACGCCCCGGCCCGCCTTCGGCCACGGCGCCGAGTCCCGGTTGCCGGACGGCCGGTGGCTCGTGGGCAGCTACCACGTCAGCCAGCAGAACACCCAGACGGGGAGGCTCACCCCCGCCATGTTCGACGCGGTGATGAAACGCGTCCGCGCGTTGTTGGAGTCGTGAGCGCGGGGAAGAGAAGGGCCTTCGCTCATGTTCCTTGACAGGTGCGGGAGCCCGCTGTTATTCCCCGCGCCCATCCGCACGACGGGTCGTTAGCTCAGCGGTAGAGCACTACCTTGACACGGTAGGGGTCAGTGGTTCGATCCCACTACGACCCATCATCAGTAAGCGTTCCATCTCGCGGGCGGCCGGCTTTTCCAAAAGCCTGCCGCCCGCGGTTTTTTCCAGCGCAGGGGTCTTCCTCCATGTCCGAAACCATCACGGTCACGCTCCCCGACGGCAGCCAGAAGCAGACCGCCCGGGGCACGACCATCGCGGACTTCGTGAAGGGCAGCATCGGCGTCGGGCTCGCGAAGGCGGCCCTGTTCGCCCGGGTCAATGATCAGGACGTGGACCTGTCCCGCACGCTCGACGCGGACGCGAAGCTCCAGATCTTCACCTCCAAGAGCCCGGAGGGCCTGGACCTCATCCGCCACGACGCCGCGCACGTGGTGGCCAGCGTCGTGCAGCGCCTGTTCCCCGGCACGCAGGTGACCATCGGCCCGTCGACGGAGGAGGGCTTCTACTACGACTTCTTCCGCGAGAAGCCCTTCACCCCGGAGGAGCTGGAGAAGATCGAGGCGGCCGCCAACGCGGAGCTCAAGCAGGACGCGCCCTTCGTCCGCACGGAGATCTCCATGGAGGACGCCATCAAGCTCTTCGAGGAGAAGGGCGAGAAGTTCAAGGTGGAGATCGTCAAGGACATCGCCGCCAAGGGCGCCAAGACGCTCACGCTCTACAGCCACGGCGAATGGGTGGACTTCTGCCTGGGGCCCCACGCGCCCAGCACCGGGAAGATCGGCGTCATCAAGATCCTCTCCTCCAGCGGCGCGTACTGGCGCGGCGACCACCGCAACCCCATGCTCCAGCGCGTGTACGGCACGGCCTTCTTCGACAAGAAGGCGCTGGAGGCCTACCTCACGCGCATCGAAGAGGCGAAGAAGCGCGACCACCGCAAGCTGGGCAAGGAGCTGGACCTCTTCCACTTCCACCCGTACTCGCCGGGCGCGGCCTTCTGGACGCCCAAGGGCACCGCGCTCTACCAGACGCTGTCCAACTGGATGCGCAACCTCACGGCCGGCGACGGCTACGTGGAGATCAAGACGCCCCTGATGTTCAACAAGGGCCTCTGGGAGACGAGCGGCCACTGGGGCAAGTACAAGGAGAACATGTTCCTGGTGCTCGACAGCGAGTCCGGCGAGCACGACTTCTCCCTCAAGCCGATGAACTGCCCGTCGCACCACCTGTTCTTCGGCTTCAAGAAGCACAGCTACCGCGACCTGCCCCTGCGCCTGCACACCCAGGACGTGCTCCACCGCAACGAGGCGGCCGGCTCCCTGGGCGGGCTCACCCGCGTCCGCCAGTTCGCGCAGGACGACGCGCACATCTACTGCATGGAGAGCCAGATCACCGACGAGGTGCGGCGCTTCGTGCA
Source organism: Pseudomonadota bacterium (assembly GCA_023424585.1). Lineage (GTDB taxonomy): Bacteria > Myxococcota > Myxococcia > Myxococcales > Myxococcaceae > Corallococcus. The sequence continues at coordinate 1,988 of JAFADT010000827.1, read as the reverse complement.
GCTGCTGGATCGCGTCTACAAGGCGGTGGGCCTCACCTACGCGGTGAAGCTGTCCACGCGCCCCGAGCAGCGCCTGGGCGATGACTCCCTCTGGGATCGCGCGGAGGGCGGCCTCAAGGCGGCGCTGGAGTCGCTGGGCCTGGCCTACGAGCTGGCCCCGGGCGACGGCGCCTTCTACGGCCCGAAGATCGACTTCGCCGTGTCGGACAGCATCGGCCGCAGGTGGCAGCTGGGCACCATGCAGCTGGACTACCTGGCCCCGGAGCGCTTCGACCTCACCTACGTGGGCGAGGACAACGCCGAGCACCGCCCGGTGGTCCTCCACCGCGCCATCTTCGGCTCCTTCGAGCGCTTCACCGCCATCCTCATCGAGCACTTCGCCGGCGCCTTCCCGGCGTGGCTGGCCCCGGTGCAGGCCACGATCGTCACCGTGGCGGACCGTCAGCTGGACTACGCCCGCAAGGTGCGCGACGACCTGCGCGCCAAGGGCTTCCGCGTGGAGCTGGACGAGCGTGGCATGACGCTCAACGCGAAGATCCGCGAAGCCCAGCTGCAGAAGGTCCCCTTCACCCTGGTGGTGGGCGACAACGAGGTGGAGTCCGGCGCCGTGGCCCCCCGCCGGTACGGGGGCGAGGACCTGAAGACCATGAAGTACGCCGACTTCGAGGCCCTGTTGGCCAAGGAAGCCGCGCTGCCCTGAGCCGGGTGGGGGACTTGACTCCCAGTCCGGGCTGAACTACGTGCCCGGCTTTCCGGGGATTGAGAGCCTGCTCGATCCCCGACCCGTCGGAGGGTCCTCCCATCGTTCGCGATCAGAGAACCAATCGCCGTATCCGAGCCCGTGAGGTCCGCGTCGTCGGACCCAACGCCGAGCAGCTCGGGGTGATGCCCATCGAAGCAGCCCTGGCGCGCGCCCAGGCGGACGGACTCGACCTCGTCGAGATCTCCCCCATGGCCAAGCCGCCGGTCTGCAAGATCATGGACTACGGCAAGTTCAAGTACGAGGAGAAGAAGAAGGCCTCGGAAACGAAGAAGAAGCAGGTCGTGGTCCACCTGAAAGAGGTGAAGCTCCGCCCCAAGACGGAGGAGCACGACTACGAGTTCAAGGTCCGCAACGTCCGCCGGTTCCTGGAGGAGGGGAACAAGGCGAAGATCACCATCATGTTCCGGGGTCGTGAAATCACCCACAAGGAGCTGGGGAGCGCGATCCTGGACGACGTGACGAAGGACCTGAAGGAAATCGCGGTGGTGGAGCAGCACCCCCGGATGGAAGGGCGCCAGATGTTCATGATCCTGGCCCCCAACCCGAAGGTGGCGCAGCGCGCCCGCGACCTGGCCCGCCAGCAGGTGGAGGCGGCCGGGAAGAAGCAGGAGGGCAGGCCGGCGGACGTCAAGCCGGCGGAAGTGGGGAGGGGCGGCGGGGCCCGGGGACCCGGGGCGGGGGGGCCGGAGGTTCCGGCGGCGGTGGTTTCTGCAGCGGCTGTCGGAAACGCTACCCCCATCGCATCAAAAGAGTGATAGAGGCTTTCGCCCAAAGCGTCCGGGAACCGTGTGTCCCGGACCGCCGTCCGTCACGAAGACTGCCGGCCGACACGAAGCAGAAGGAAGGTTTGGGATCATGCCCAAGTTGAAGACCCGCAGCGCCGCGAAGAAGCGCTTCCACGTGAAGAAGAGCGGCCAGGTGAAGTTCGGCAAGGCGTACAGCAAGCACCTGTTCACCTTCTCCAAGACGCCCAAGCAGAAGCGCGGCAACCGTGGCACGGGCCACCTGCGCGACATGGACGCCAAGAAGGTCATCAAGGAGCTGTTCCCCTACGGCGCCTGAGTCGTCCTTTCAGGGTTTGAACCAATCGTGAGTCCTGGCGGAGCGGCGTGAGGCCAGCGCCCCGGGGCTCCCTTCCAGAAGTCAGGAGTGTGTCATGCGCGTCAAAAAGGGTTTCAAGGCTCGTCGTCGTCGTAATCGCATTCTGAAGCTTGCGAAGGGCTTC
>JAFADT010000825.1 GCA_023424585.1 Pseudomonadota bacterium | reverse complement strand
CATGCAGTCGCTGTCGCTGGACGCGGGCGCGGTACAATCCGTGGAGCGTGTGCAGAAGCAGCTGCGCCGCGCGGTGCGGGAACAGGGCTCGCGCCCCCAGCGTCCCGAGGACGTGGAGCAGGCGCTGATGCTCAGCGTGCTCGCGGGCTACCCGGACCGGGTGGCCCGCCGACGGCGGCCCCGCTCCCCGGAGCTGCTCATGTTCGGCGGCGGCACCACCAGCCTGTCCGAGTTCAGCGTCGTCCAGGACGCGGACCTGATGGTCGCCGTGGACGCCGAGGAGCGCCCGGGCCGCGGCGCCGTCGTGCGGCTCGCCAGCGCCGTAGAGGCCGAGTGGCTGCTGGACCTCCATCCGGACGCGCTGGAGGAGGTGGACACGCTCCAGTGGAACCCGGACTCGCGCCGCGTGGAGCGCCTCACCCGACTGGCCTACGGCAACCTCATGCTGGAGGAGACGCGCACGCCCGCGCCCCCGTCCGAGGAGGCGGCTCGCGTCCTGGCCGAGGCGGCGCTCGCCGCGGGTCCGGAGCGCTTCGCGGAGCCCGAGGCGCTGGAGCAGTGGCGCACGCGCGTGGAGCTGCTCGGCAAGGCGTTCCCCGAGGCGGGCTTCCCCACCGTGGACGCCGCCTTCATGCGCGACGCCCTGGCGTCCCTGTGCGTGGGCGCGCGCAGCTTCTCCGACCTGGAGGGCCTGTCGCTGCTGGACGCGCTCTACGCGCGCCTCACCTCCGAACAGCAGCGCCTGCTGGCGAACCATGCCCCCGAGCGCGTCACCCTGCCCGGCGGACGCGGCGTGAAGGTGCACTACGAGCCCAACAAGCCCCCCTGGGTGGAGTCACGGCTCCAGGACTTCTTCGGGATGGCGCAGGGCCCCAGCGTGGGCGCGGGCCGCGTGCCGCTGGTGCTGCACCTGCTGGCCCCCAACATGCGCGCCGTGCAGGTGACGACCGACCTGGCGGGCTTCTGGGAGCGGCACTATCCGGCGATCCGCAAGGAGCTGTGCCGCAAGTACCCCCGGCACTCCTGGCCGGAGGATCCGCGCCACGCCGAGCCGCCCGCGCCCCGTCCTTCGAGGCGCTGAGGGCGGCGCGACTACAGCCGCTTGTGCATCTCCAGGTGGTCGATGCCAGCCTCGTCGAACACGGCGCCGACGGGCTGGTAGCCATGCTTCTTGTAGAAGTCGAGCGCGTAGAGCTGGGCGTGCAGCATGATGCCGTTGTAGCCACGGCGGCGCGCCTCCTCCTCCAGCGTCGTGAGGAGCAGCGAGCCCACGCGGGCCTTGCGGTGCGCCTGAAGCACCGCCATGCGGCCAATCTGGCCCCACGTCCCGGGCTGCCCGGCGGGCGACTCCGGCAGCTTCACCAGGCGACCGGTGCCGATGGCGTGACCGCCCTGGTAGGCGAGCACGTGGTAGGCGTGGGCGTCCTCGGCGTCGCGCTCGATGCCCTCGGGGACGTGCTGCTCCTCGATGAACACCACCTCACGGATGGCGAGGGCCTGCATGAGCTCCGCCTCGCCCTTGATCTGGGCGACGGTGACGGGTGCCGGGGAGGTCTCGGGAGGCGTCGGCATGGCTCCGGGCAAGGTACACAAAAGCCCGCGCCGCCAACAGGCGGAAAAAACCTCCGGTCCCCGCCCCCGGAGCGCCTCCCGCGCGGTCGGTCCGTCCCCTGCCCCCTGGCCCGGCCGGGCTCGTCGCGAAAGCCCCACCGCATCGGGTCCTCCGGTCGAGGTGGCCCTCTTGCGTCGGGAGGTTCCGGAGCGCACACCCTCGCTCGGAGTGAAGCCACTCGCAGGGGGCTCCCCCGGGGGGAGGGCATGGTAGGGTTCAAGGCAATGCGTACCCGTGCCCTCCTCGCCCTGTCCGTGTGCCTGCTGTCGACGCCCGCGCTCGCCCAGAAGGAGTTCTTCTTCGGAACCGGTGAGCCGCCCGTGTTCCGCGAAGCGGACATGGACAAACGGTTCCTCCGCTCGCGCATCAACCAGGCCCTGGTGCAGGGAACGAGCGACCCGAACTGCGCCCAGCTCGTGGGCGCGCTGCTCACCGTGGTGGGCGAGTCCGCGCCGTACCTGCACAAGCGCGACGAGAACTTCTACCTGGACCCGATGCTCATCCAGGCGCTGGGCACGCAGCTGTCCACGCCGCGCTTTCCGGCCAACATGTTCGTGGTGTCGATGATCCGCCGGATCCTCATCGACAAGCAGCTGCCGCCGGAGTGGATGCAGACGGCGGTGGCGCTCGCGCCGTACTACCCGCCGCTGGACCTGAGCAAGCTGCGCTTCATCGCGGATGGCGTGAAGCCCGTGGACAGCTTCTTCTTCACGTTGCCGGCGATGCTGGAGCGCTACGACGTGGAGGTCCTCAAGGCCAACGCCACCGCGGCCAGCGTGGCGGACGCGAAGTTCCGCGATGACTACCTCGACAAGGAGGTGGCCTTCGCGGGGCTGGAGTTCATCGACGCGAAGCTGGAGAAGCCCAAGAAGCGCAGCAAGAAGGGCCCTCCGCCGGAGCCGCCCGCGCTGGTGGCCCGGCTCGTCTACTACCTGCCGGATCCGGGCAATGACGGCCTGCTGTCGGGGCTGACCTACGGCAAGCCCAAGGTGCGGCCGGCGATCAACATCACGGCGCGGCTGAAGGACGACCAGTACCTGCCGCTGACGCAGCTTCCGAAGGGCGCGCGCGTGCTCCTGCGCGGCCGCTTCTGGGAGTACCGCAAGCAGCTCAAGGAGCTGGAGGTGCGCGACGCGTACCTCTTCCAGGACCGGGACTGGGCCCAGAACCCCGCGCTCGCGGACCCCAACGCCGTGGCGGCCTGTCCGCTGGCGTTCAACGACCTGACGGGCACGGCGCCCGTGCAGCCGGGCGGCTTCGGCAGCAAGCGCTGAGCGCGCGCCGTCCCGCGTTCCGCACGCCCATCCCGGAGGCGACACCCTGGCCCGTGTCGCCTCCTTCGCGCCCCCGTCTCGGGAGCGCGCCCCGCCTGACTGGCACGGCCGCTGCTGATGCCCGCGCATCCCTTGCGCGCGAGGCATGGCATGAAGGTCGAAGGTCAGGACGCCCCTTCCAGGAACGAGAAGGCCCCTCCAGAGAAGGACGCGTTCAAGCAGGTCCTCCAGCGGACCTCCGGACGGCCGGACGGCCCGCCACGTCCCAGGCACCGCCCTGAGCCGGTGACGACCGGAGTCGCTCCGAAGCCCGGACTGCTCGGTGCCGGTGGACAGGGACCTCGGTCCGCGGCGAGGGCCCCTCCAGCGCTTCCCGGGGTCCGTGCGACGGGGGTCGTCCTCTCGACGACGCGCAGCGCGCTGGGGAGTCCGGAGGCGCTTCGCCAGGCCCGACAGGGCATGCACGTGGAGGCACAGCGACTGGGGACGGTGCGCCAGGAGGCACTCACGGAAGGCGGGACGCAGGCCGCCCACCGGGCGTCGGAGCTGCTGGCCCGCGAGGTGGAGCGCTCCTTCCGCACGGAGCCCCGTCCGGCCGTGCCCCTCCCCTCGCCCGCGCCGGATGACCGCTCCACGGGGGACCCGTCCCGGACCTCCGCGCCCGACGGTGCTCGCGTGTCGGGTGGCTCCACCGAGAGCACCGACCCTGCCGGCCCTCCCGCCGCGCAGGTCGAGTCCACCCTGGCGCTCATCGAGAAGATCGAGGTCTTCGTGAAGTCACAGCGGCCGGCGCTGGGGCTGAGCCTGCGCGGGCCGCTGGAGGCCACCGTGGAGGTGGAGCGCACGGGGCCCCGGGAGGTGGCGCTGCGCCTCCAGGGCCGCCATGGGCCCATCGCCACCGAGGACGTGGCGAAGCTGCGCGATGCGTTGGAGGCCCGGGGGCTGCGGCTCAGCGTGCTCCAGGCCGGGTGAGGGTTCCGACGATGCCCTCCCCGCTCCAGCGCCCCAAAACAAAGAAGGCCCTCACGCCAGGGGGCGCGAGGGCCTGCATCACGACGGGCGCGCTCGGGGGATGCGGTCCGGCGCTACTTCCCGGGCGCGGGGCTCAGCTCCGCGCGCTTGCCCTTCTTGTCCTTGTACTCCTCGGCCTCGGGCAGGGCGGCCTTCTTCTCCGCGATGTTCGGCCACTTGGAGGCGTAGTCCGCGTTGAGCTTCGTGTACTCCTTCCAATCGCTGGGCAGCTCGGTCTCGGGGAAGATCGCCTTGGTCGGGCAGACGGGCTCACAAGCGCCGCAGTCGATGCACTCGTCCGGGTGGATCACGAGGAAGTTCGCGCCCTCGTAGAAGCAGTTGACCGGGCACACCTCGACACAGTCGGTGTACTTGCACTTGATGCAAGGCTCGGCGACGACGTAGGCCATGTTGCTCTCTCCTCTGTGCGGTATTCCGCGCGTCCGTGGCCGCGCACAGTAGATGGTTGCGGCCGGGGTTGGCACCCTGAATTTAGAGGCCCACCCCGCCCGCTTCTCCGGTCAGCCCAGCAAGCCCTGCGCCCGCAGCAGCTCCGCGACGAGGATGGCGCCCCTGGCGGCCCCCATCTTCGTGTTGTGGGAGACGAGCACGTACTTGAAGCCGTTCTCCAGCACACCATCCTCGCGGATGCGGCCCACGGAGGTGGCCATGCCGCCGTGGGTGTCCCGGTCCATGCGCGGCTGGGGGCGGAACGGGTCGTCCAGCACTTCGATCCACCGGGGCGGAGAGGACGGGAGATCCTTCGCCACCGGGGCGCCCTGCCACTCGCGCATCGCCTGGGCGACCTCCTCGGCGGTGGCCTTCTTCCCGAGCGACACGAAGACGGACTCGGTGTGGCCCTCCAGCACGGCGACGCGGGTGCAGGTGCAGGAGACGCGCACGTCGTGGGGGGTGAGCGCCGCGCCCGCGGGGTTGAGCGCCCCGAGGATCTTCTTCGTCTCCACCTCGACCTTGTGCTCCTCCTTGGGAATGTAGGGCACGACGTTGTCGAGGATGTCCAGGCCGATGACGCCGGGCGAGCGGCCGGCGCCGGACATGGCCTGGAGGCTGGTCATCAGCACGGCCTTCACGCCGAAGCGCTCGGCCAGGGGGGCCAGCGTCACGGCCAGGCCCGTGGTGGTGCAGTTGGGGATGGGGACGATGAAGCCCTTCCACCCGCGCTGCCGGCGCTGCTCGTGGATGAGCGGGGAGTGGGCGGCGTTCACGGGCGGGATGAGCAGCGGCACGTCCGCGTCGTAGCGGAAGGCGCTCGCGGCGGAGAACACCGGGATGTCCCGGGCCAGCCGCGGCTCGAGCTCACGCGCGACGTCCGCCTCCACGGCGGAGAAGGCGATGTCGTAGTCCTTCGCCTGGACGGCGTCGCCGCTGAGCACGGTCATGCGGGCGATGGCCTCCGGGAGCGGCTCCGGGACGAACCAGGCCAGCATGCCGTTGGAGGCGCGCAGGGCGTCCGCGTAGGTTTTTCCGGCCGACCGGGGCGAGGCGGCGAGCCCGGTGAGCTCGATGAACGGGTGGTCCTTCAGGGCAGCGATGAACTGCTGGCCCGCGAGTCCGGTGGCGCCAATGAGTACGGCGCGAAGCTTGGCCATCGTGGGGGATCTCCGGTGGGGGCGGCAGGGCGCTCCTTACACCGTTTCACGACGCACTGCATCCGCCGCTCAACGGTGGGCGTGGGAGGGGGCCCGCGTGTGGCGCTCCGTGGGGTAGCCCCCCGTCACCCAGGCGTGGAGCCCGCCGGCGAGGCATACCGCGTTGCGCCCCCTCAGGCGCAGCACGCGGCAGATGCGGCGGATGTCCGCGCAGTCCTGGGTGGTACCGCACAGGACGATGAGCTCGTCGTCCGGCAGCATCGCCATGTCCCGGGCGATCTCCGACGCCGTCATGCGCAGCGCGCCGGGGATGTGGATCTCGAACCGCTCCCAGTCCATCGCGTCGCGGCAATCCAGGACGAGCACGTCCTCGTCCCCCAGACGCATGAACAACTCATCGCAAATGATGCTGGGCTCCACCGGGACCTCCCCGAGCCGACATGCTCCATCGAACATGAACCGGGGCGCTTTTCCCGCTCTTCCCGCCCGGCTGCCCGCCTGCTTCCCGGAGGCCGCGGAGCGTCAGAGCCCCAGCTGCTTGGCGATGATTTCGTTCATCACCTCGCTGGTGCCGCCGCCGATGGGTCCCAGCCGCGCGTCGCGCCAGTGACGCTGGATGTCGTACTCCATCATGTAGCCCGCGCCGCCGTGGAGCTGGAGGCACTCGTCGGCCACGCGGCAGCACGTCTCCGTGGCGACCTTCTTGGCCATGGAGGTCTGCGCGACGGCGTACTCGCCGGCCACGTGCAGGCGCAGCGCGTGGTAGGTGAGCTGCCGCGCGCACTCTCGGGCCGTGTAGAGGTCCGCCAGCTTGTGGCGCACCACCTGGAAGCCCGCCAGCGCCTGGCCGAAGGCGCGGCGCTGCTTCACGTGCTCGAGCGCCGTGTCCAGCATGTCGTCCATGGCGCCCACCGCGCCCAGGGCGAGCGACAGGCGCTCCCACTGGAAGTTGCCCATGATCTGCGAGAAGCCCTGCCCCTCGACGCCCAGCAGGTTCTCCGCGGGCACGCGGCAGTCCTCGAAGAAGAGCTCGGCCGTGTCGGACGCGCGCCAGCCCACCTTCTGGAGCTTGCGCCCCACGCTGAAGCCCGGCGTGCCCCGCTCCACCACCAGCATGGACAGGCCCTTGTGGCCCCGCGAGGGGTCGGTCTTCACCGCCAGCACCACGAAGTCCGCCCGCACCCCGTTGGTGATGTACGTCTTGGAGCCGTTGACGACGTAGTGGTCGCCGTCGCGGCGGGCGGTGGTGCGCAGCCCGGCCACATCCGAGCCGGCGTCCGGTTCGGTGATGCCCAGGGCGCCAATCTTCTCCCCCCGGATGGCGGGGGCCAGCCAGCGCCGCTTCTGGGCGTCCGTGCCGAACAGGTTCAGCGGACCGGTGGCGATGGTGAACTGCCCGCCCAGCCCCGCGGCCACGCCGCCGGAGCCGCAGCGCCCCAGCTCCTCCAGGAGCACCGCCTCGTACAGCTCCCCGGCCGCCGTGCCGCCGTAGGCCTCCGGGTACTTCAGCCCCAGGAAGCCCAGCTCGCCGAAGCGGGTGAAGAGCTCCCGCGGGAACTCCTCCCGGGCCTCCCAGTCCGCCGCGAACGGGCGCAGCTCCTTGTCCACCACCGCCCGGACGGTCCGACGGAAGGCTTCGTGCTCCTCTTGGTACACGCCATGGCCGTGCAGCATCGTGTGCTCCCTCGCTCGCCAGGGCCTGACGCCCTCGCGCCGCATGGTAGCGGGACGAGAAGCGCGGCCGGATGGTGTTGCTTCCTTGACCGGCTCCTACGGGGCTGCGTATAAACCCGGCCCCAATCGCTGCGGCGCCATAGCCAAGTGGTAAGGCAAAGGTCTGCAAAACCTTCATTCCCCGGTTCGAATCCGGGTGGCGCCTCACAGACAAAGGCCCGATGCGGAGACCTCCGCATCGGGCCTTCTGCTTTTCCGGGGGGCGTCTCCCCGAACGGGCCTAGCAGCCCAGCTCCACCGCGCCGATGTCCGGGGCCGCGCCGCAGTAGGGCTGGCCCTCGTCCAGGCCCTTGTCCTGGGCGGCCGGGGACGGGGCGAAGGTGTCCGACACCGTCACGTCACCGCCGTTGGAGGTGGTGTCCCCCGTGGCGGCCTTGAAGGCGTCCAGCGCCTGGGGCTGGTCGTTGTGCTTGAACTGCGCGCCGGCCGGGTAGAGGTTGTTGCTCATGTGGAGGCCAGGGGCCTGGCCGCCCACGTCCACGCTGACGGGCGCGTCCACGATGTTGTTCTCCACGCGCAGCGTCTCCGTGGGGCCTCCCGTGCCGTGGCCGAGGATGATGCCGGCCTTGGCGCGGGTGATGGTGTTGTTCACCACCACGGTGCCCTTGGAGTTCTCCAGGCGGATGCCGGTGCCTTCACCGCCGCCGGCGTCGGTGATGTCGTGCACGCGGTTGCGGCGCACGACGACGGACTGGGGCACGGGGCCCTCGTGGTTGCCGCCCACGGAGATGCCCTTGGACGCGTCATACAGCTCGTTGTCCTCCACCAGCACGTTGTTGGCGGAGTAGTGGATGACGAGCGCCTCGCCCTTGGCCGTGTCCGACTGCTGGAAGCGGTGCATCCGGTTGTTGCGGATGATGACGTCGTGGCACGTCTTGATGTCCACGGCGTTCTCCCGGTTGCCGAACAGGTGGTTGTTCTCCACCAGCAGGCCCGTGGCGGGCGGCAGGTCGCTGAAGCCCTCCGGGCCCAGGCACTGCACGGAGTCACCGGACACGTCGTGGATGTCGTTGTTGCGCACCGTCAAATCGTAGGACGCGGGCTGCATCACGATGCCGTGCGAGTCCTTGTTGCCGGTGGTCCGCACGAAGTCGTGGATGTTGTTGTTCTCGATGGTGGGGCCCTTGGCGTTGTTGAACAGGGTGACGCCCGCGCCGCCGGTGCCGTTGTGCAGCTCCGAGTTGGCCAGCACCGTGCCCTGCACGTCGCCCTCGAAGGTCACGCCGAAGATGGGCTGTCCATCCACGTCGATGTCGAACCCGTCGATGACCCAGTTCGGGCGGCGCACCTGCACCGCGGCGCCGGAGCCGCTGCCCGGGGTGAGCCTGGGACGGCCCTCGCCCTGGAGGGTGATCTTCGCGTCGGCCGTGCCGGCCCGGGTGTTGTCGCCCAGCACCACGCGCTCGGCGTAGGTGCCCGCGAGGACGCGGACGCGGTCGCCGGGGCCGGCCTTGCTCACCGCCATGGCGATGGTGCGCAGCGGCGCGGCTTCCGTGCCCTGGGCGCCGTCGTCGCCGTTGGGCGACACCACCCAGTCATGGGCGGGCGCGCTGGCGGGGGCCTCCGCCATGGCCTGGGCGCTGACGGCGGGCTGGGGGCCGGGCTCCGCGATGGGCGCGTGGTCCGAGTGCGCCGGCATCTGCGCGGCGGGCGTGTCCTCGACGGGCTGCACGCCGATGGGCGGCGCCTTGCCCGGAGCCGTCGGCGTCTTTTCGACCTTGCCCGAGGTGCCCGCCGCGGGCGTCCCCCCCCCGGCGTTCGAGGAGCCGCCGGTCCCTCCGCCAGCGCCACCGCCGCCGCCACAAGCGGTCAGCCCGAGCGCCAGGGTGCAGGCGGCCAGGGAGGCCACCAGGGTGTGTCGCGT
>JAFADT010000810.1 GCA_023424585.1 Pseudomonadota bacterium | reverse complement strand
TTCCTTGGGGCCGAGGGGCAGGGCGCGCGGCCCCGCCCCGTGAGGCTCAGCTGGACTGCGTCTGGGGCTGCGTCGCCGTCGTCGCGGCGGGCGGCGGCACCTGGGCGGCGGCCGGGACGCCGTTGTTCGTGGACGTCCCCGTGCTCGCGGCCACCTGCGTGAGCAGCGCCGTCATGCGCCGGGCGAAGCGGTTCGGGTCGCTCAGCGGGCTGCCCTCGGTGAGCAGCGCCTGGTCGTGGAGCAGCTCGATCCACTCGCCCACCTGCGGCGCGGCCGGGTCGCGCGCGAGGAGCCCGCGCAGGTGCTCGATGACCGGGTGCCTGGGGTTGACCTCCAGGATGCGCTTGACGCGCGGCAGCCCCTTGCCGCGCTCCTTGAGCAGGCGCTCCAGGTAGGCCGGCGTGCCGCCCTCCGACACCACCAGGCACACCGGCGAGTCCGTGAGGCGGTCCGACACGCGCACCTCGCGCACGTCCTCCTTCAGCACGTCCTTCATCTTGTCCGTCAGGCCCTTGAGCTCCTCGGACACCTGCTCCTTCGCCTTCTTCTCCTCCTCCGTGGACTGGAGCTTCAGGTCCGCGTTCAGCGCGGAGACCAGCGGCTTGCCCTGGAACTCGCGCAGGCCCTGCGCGGCCCACTCGTCCACCGGGTCCGTCATGAAGAGCACCTCGTAGCCGCGCTGCTTCAGCGCCTCCAGGTGCGGGCTGTCCGCCACCGCCTTCCGGCTCTCGCCGTAGACGTAATAGATGGCCTCCTGGCCCTCCTTCATGCGGCCCACGTAGTCCGCGAGCGACGTGAGCCCCTCCTCGCGCGAGGACTCGTAGCGCACCAGCGCGCCCAGCTTCTCGCGGTACTCCGTCTCCAGCGTGAGGCCCTCCTTCAGCACCGTGCCGAAGGCCTCCCAGAACGCGCGGTAGTCGTCCGGCCTGTCCTTGGCCAGCTTCTCCAGGAGGTCCAGCGACTTCTTCACCACGTGCTTGCGGATGGCGCGCACCACCGCCGAGTCCTGCAACATCTCACGCGACACGTTGAGCGGCAGGTCGTCCGAGTCGATGACGCCGCGCACGAAGCGCAGCCACTGCGGCACCAGGTCCTCGCAGCGGTCCATGATGAACACGCGCTTCACGAACAGCCGCACGCCGCGCTGCTGCTGCGAGTTCAGGTCGAACGGCGGGTGCTTGGGCACGAAGAGCAGGCCGGTGAACTGCTGCGTGCCGTCCGCCTTGAAGTGCGTCCACGCCAGCGGCTTGTCGAAGTCGTGCGTCAGGTGCTTGTAGAACTCCTGGTACTGCTCGTCCGAGATCTCGCTCTTCGCGCGCTGCCAGAGGGCGCTGGCCTTGTTCACCACCTCCAGCGCGGTCTCCGTGGCCTGGGTGTCCCCGCTGCCCACGTGCTTGGTCACCTGGAGCTTGATGGGGTGGCCCACGTAGTCCGAGTACTGGGTGATGAGCTGGCGCAGCTTCCACTCGTCCAGGAACTCCTTCTGGTCCGCCTTCAGGTGCAGCGTGATGGCGGTGCCGCGCGTGGCCTTCTCCGCGGGCTCCACCGTGAAGGTGCCGTGCGCCTCCGACGCCCACTTCCACGCCTCCGTCGCGCCGGCGGCGCGGCTCACCACCTCCACCCGGTCCGCCACGAGGTACGCGCTGTAGAAGCCCACGCCGAACTGGCCGATGAGCTGCACGTCCTTCTGGCCCTTCTGCGCCAGCGCCTGGAGGAACTCGCGCGACCCCGAGTGCGCGATGGTGCCCAGGTTCTTCACCAGCTCGTCGTGCGTCATGCCGATGCCGGTGTCCTCGATGGTGAGGGTGCCCTTGTCGGCGTCCGGGACGATGCGCAGCTCCAGGGCGGGCTCGTCCTTGAGCAGCTCCGGCTCCGTGATGGCGCGGAAGCGCAGCCGGTCCAGCGCGTCGGAGGCGTTGGACACCAGCTCCCGGAGGAAGATCTCCTGGTGGCTGTAGAGCGAGTTGATGACCAGGCTCAGGAGCTGCTGGATCTCCGCCTGGAATGAATGGGTTTCCCGCTGGGGATGGGTCTCTGCGGACATGAAGGCCTCCGGGCGCCGGCTGACGCGCCAATGCCCTTCCCCATAACCATGCCCGCCGGCTTGTCGAGAAGAGGCAATCCACCTACACCCGCCGCTGGGAGACAGGGGCGGGTTGGGGTAGGGAAGGGGGCATGCCCAAGTCCAGAACCCTGCTGCCCCTGCTCGGCGCGCTGCTCCTGTCGGGCGCCGCCCCCGCCCAGGAAGCCCCCGCCCGCCTGCCCGACGCCGCGACGCTGAAGCGGATGACGGCGCGCTTCGCCCCCGTGGACGTCAAGGTGGACGTGTCCAAGCTGCCGGACGCGGAGAAGCGCGCCCTGGCCAAGGTCCTCCAGGCCGCGAGGATCATGGACCCCCTCTTCCTGGGCCAGGCGTGGGCGGGCAACCCGACGCTGCTGCTGGACCTGGTGGAGGACACCACGCCCCTGGGCAAGGAGCGGCTGCACGCGTTCCTCCTCAACAAGGGCCCCTGGTCCCGCCTGGATGAGGCCCGGCCGTTCATCCCCGGCGTGCCGCCCAAGCCGGACGAGGGCAACTTCTACCCCGCCGGCGCCACCAAGGCGGAGGTGGAGGCGTGGGTGAAGAGCCTCCCGGAGGCGCAGCAGCACGCGGCCACGGGCTTCTTCACCACGCTGCGCAAGGGGCCGGATGGCAAGTTCATGACCGTCCCCTACAGCGTGGAGTACCAGGGCGAGCTGGGCATGGCCGCGCAGCTCTTGCGCGAGGCCGCGGCGCTCACCCAGCAGCCCACGCTCAAGCGCTTCCTGGAGACGCGCGCGGAGGCGTTCCTGTCCAACGACTACTACGCGAGCGAGGTCGCGTGGATGGAGCTGGACGCGAGCGTGGAGCCCACCATCGGGCCCTACGAGGTCTACGAGGACGGCTGGTTCAACTACAAGGCCGCGTTCGAGGCCTTCATCGGCCTGCGCGACGACGCGGAGACGCAGAAGCTGGCGAAGTTCAGCGCGGAGCTCCAGGAGCTGGAGAACAACCTCCCGATCGAGCCCGCCCTGCGCAACCCGAAGCTGGGCGCGCTGGCCCCCATCCGCGTCATCAACAGCCTCTACTCGTCCGGCGATGGCAACCGGGGCGTGCAGACGGCGGCCTACAACCTGCCCAACGACGAGCGCGTGGCGGCGGAGAAGGGCACCAAGCGCGTGATGCTGAAGAACATCCAGGAGGCCAAGTTCCAGCGGGTGCTGGTGCCCATCGCGAAGGTGGCGCTGCCCGCGAAGGACCGCAAGGACGTGTCCTTCGACGCCTTCTTCACGCACATCCTCATGCACGAGCTGATGCACGGCCTGGGGCCCCACAACGTCACCGTGGCCGGGAAGCAGACGACGGTGCGTCAGGCGCTGCAGGCGTCCTCCAGCGCCATCGAGGAGGCCAAGGCGGACATCTCCGGCCTGTGGGCGCTCCAGCGGCTGGTGGACAAGGGCACGCTGGACAAGCAGCTCCAGCGGACCATGTACACGACGTTCCTCGCGTCGGCGTTCCGCTCCATCCGCTTCGGCATCGACGAGGCGCACGGCAAGGGCATCGCGCTCCAGCTCAACCACTTCCTGGACGCCGGCGCGGTGAAGGTGAACGCGGACGGCACCTTCGAGGTGGTGCCGGACAAGATGCAGGCCGCCGTCACGTCGCTGACGAACCAGCTCATGTCGCTCCAGGCCCGGGGCGACCGCGCCGCCGCGGAGGCGCTGCTCGCGAAGCAGGGCGTGGTGCGCCCGTCCGTGCAGAAGGTGCTGGAGCGGCTGAAGAACGTGCCGGTGGACATCGAGCCGCGCTACGTCACCGCCGACTCGCTGGTGAGGGACTTCGGCGCCCCGGCCGCGACGCCCGCGGCGAAGTAACACCCCGGCCGAGCCCCGTCCCGCCCGCACGCCCTCCCGTGCGCCCGGGGGCGGGGCCTAGCCCGTCAGGGAGCCATGGTGCCCGAGCCCTCCACCCGTCCGCCGCCACCCGACCCGTGGGGTGTCGTGCTCGCGCTCGCGGTGGTGGGCGCGTGGGGCGGGCACCTGGCGTGGATGCTGGCGGGCCCGGCCCTGGCGTGGGGCTCACCGCGCCCCTGGCTGCACGTCGTCCTCCAGGCGTGGCTGTCCACCGGCCTCTTCATCACCGGGCATGACGCCATGCACGGCACCGTGTCCCTGAACCGTCGGGTGAACGCGGCGGTGGGCGCGCTGGCCTGCTTCCTCTTCGCGGGGCTGTCCTACCGCCGGCTGGTGCGGAACCACCGCGCGCACCACGCGGACCCCACCGGCGACCACGACCCGGACTTCGCGGCCCGGGGCCAGTCGTTCTGGCCGTGGTTCGGGGCCTTCATGGTGCGCTACACGACGTGGCCGCAGCTCGCGGTGATGGCGCTGAAGTTCAACGCGCTGCTCTGGCTGGGCGTGCCCCAGGCGCGCATCCTGGCCTTCTGGGTGCTGCCGTCGGCGCTGGCCACCGTGCAGCTGTTCTACTTCGGCACCTACCTGCCGCACCGCCGCCCGGACGTGGAGGGGATGGCGCCGCACCATGCGCGCACCCTGCCGCGCAACCACCCGTGGGCCCTGCTGTCGTGCTTCTTCTTCGGCTACCACTGGGAGCACCACGACTCCCCCGGCACGCCCTGGTGGCGGCTGTGGCGGGTGAAGGACGCCCGGCGGTAACCGGGCGGAGGGCTCGGGCGTTATAGAGGGAGCCATGCGCGACACGCTTCCTCCCGAGCCCCCCGGCTCCGAAGTCACGCCCGAGCAGCTCTACCTGCGCCGCCGCGAGTTCATCAAGAACGCGGGCCTGTTCGCGGGGACCGCCGCCGCGGTGGGAGGCGGCCTGTACCTCCTGGGCATGAAGCGCACGCGCCCCATGGACGGCTTCGTGCCGGACGCGGGCGCGGTGGACCAGCCGGTGGTGCCCGCCCAGGGCCTCTTCGACACGCGTGAGCCGCGCACCCCCTACGAGGACATCACCACCTACAACAACTTCTACGAGTTCGGCCTGGACAAGAACGACCCGGCCCGCCGCGCGCACCTGCTGAGGACGCGGCCGTGGACCGTGGTCGTCGACGGGGAGGTCCACAAGCCGTGGACGGTGGACGTGGATCAGCTCATCTCCGCCTTCCCGCTGGAGGAGCGCGTCTACCGGATGCGCTGCGTGGAGGCCTGGTCCATGGTGATTCCGTGGCTGGGCCTGCCCCTGGGCCGGCTGCTGGACCGCGTGCGGCCCACGTCCTTCGCGAGGTACGTGGCCTTCACCACGCTGTCGGACCCGGAGCAGATGCCCGGCCAGAAGAGCCCGGTGCTGGACTGGCCCTATGTGGAGGGCCTGCGGCTGGACGAGGCCCAGCACCCGCTGACGCTGCTGGCCACCGGCCTGTACGGCAAGCAGCTGCCCGCGCAGAACGGCGCCCCGCTGCGGCTGGTGGTGCCGTGGAAGTACGGCTTCAAGAGCATCAAGTCGATCGTCGAGATCAAGTTCGTCGAACGCATGCCCGAGACGGCCTGGCACGACCTGCAGCCCTCGGAATACGGCTTCTTCTCCAACGTCAATCCGGACGTGGACCATCCCCGCTGGAGCCAGAAGACCGAGCGGCGCATCGCCGGCACCCAGAGCAAGCTGTTCGCCGAGCGCATCCCCACCCTGGCCTTCAATGGCTATGGACCGCAGGTGGCCTCGCTGTATGCCGGCATGGACCTGAGGATGTGGTTCTGAGCGCCGCCGCGCCACCGCGCCGGGCGCCGCGCCCG
>JAFADT010000403.1 GCA_023424585.1 Pseudomonadota bacterium | reverse complement strand
TCCGAGCACAGCACCGAGGACACCAGCTCCAGCAGCGTCGTGCGCCCGCTGCCCGTCGCCCCCACCACCACGTTGAGCGCCGGGCCGAACGTCAGCACCGTGTCCGGCGCGAGCCCGCGGTAGTGGTGGACGTGCAGGCGGGTCAGCTTCATGGCGTCCTGCCCTCCGCGGTGGACCGCGTCAGCGTAGGCCCTTGGCCAGCTGATGCGCGAGCCGGTGCAGCAGCTCCGTGTTCTCCACCTCCGCCGCCTCCAGCCTGGGGAGCTGCGCCTCCAGCGCCGCCACGTCCTTGCCCCGCGCGACGAGGTCCGCCGCGAACAGCCCCAGCCAGCGCCCCAGCTCCCGCGCCGTCAGCTCCAGGTGGAACTGGAAGCCATAGGACCGCCCCAGCCGGAAGGCCTGCTGCGTGTACCGGTCCGTGGACGCGAGCAGCGTCGCGCCGGGCACCGCCGTGTACGTGTCCCCGTGCCAGTGCGCCACCGGCGTGCGCGCCCTCGCCCCCGCCACCACCGGGTCCTTCAGCGCGTCCTGCGTCCAGCGCACCGGCCCCACGCCCACCTCGAAGCCGTTCTTCCCCGGCGACACCGTGGCCCCCGCCGCCGCGGCCAGCAGCTGCGCACCCAGGCACACGCCCACGCACGCGCGGTCGTTCGCCAGCCGCTCGCCCAGCAGGGCCCGCTCGTCGTGGAGGAACGGGTGCGCGTCCGCCTCGTACACGCCCATGCCCCCACCCATCACCACCACCAGCGGCGCGTCCACATCCTCACGCTTCACCGCCCGGAAGCGCCGCACCAGCGTGAACCCCGCCGCCTCCAGCGCGGGCCCCAGGAGGCCCGGCCCCTCGTGCTCCTCGTGCTCGACCACCACCGCGCGCATCGTCCGGCCCCCTTCCCTGTCTTCGTGGGTGTCGCAGGCAGTGCATGCCGCGCGAAGACTAACGCTCCCGGCCACGGCTGGCCGCGACGCGGCGTGAACCCGGATAACCAGCAGGAGTTTATTTCACAGTATTTCATGCCATCATCAGCGCGCCCGGTTTCCCCTATAAGCGTGCAGACCCGGGCATTCCCCCTGGGTGTTCCGTCGCGTCGTTTCCGAAAGGAAGTTCCTCGTGAGCAAGAGCCTTCGCGGTTTCAAGTGGCTGATGGGCACGGTGGTCGGCGTTTCCCTGCTGAGCGGTTGCGGCGCTCCTCCGGCGGAGGGTGAGGACACCCCGGCCGAGGCCGCCGAGCAGGCCCAGGGCGCCCTGACGGCGCAGGTGTCCGCGGGCAAGGCCTCCATGGCCGCCAGCGAGCGCGTGACGGTGGAGGTGACGCTGACGAACACCTCCTCCGCGCCGGTCAGCCTCTACAAGTGGGACGCGCCGGGAGAGGGCCTCACCGAGGGCCGCCTGTCGGTGTCGCGCGACGGCGAGCCCGTGGCGTACACCGGCCCGCACTACAAGCGCGTGATGGGCCGCGCCGAGGACCTCATCACCCTGGCCCCCGGCCAGAGCATCTCCGGCCCGGTCGTCGTGTCGGACGCGTATGACCTGTCCGTCTCCGGCACCTACACCCTCCGCTACGAGCTGGAGGCGCGCGCGGGCGTGACCGCGCTGTCCTCCAACGCGGTCAGCCTCTACATCGAGGGCCGCCGCGGCAACCTCGACGGCGCGCAGGCGATGGGCCTGGTGACGGCGCAGGGCCTGTCCTACTCCGGGGCCTGCACCAGCTCCGAGAAGACCACCATCACCAACGCGTACAACAGCGCGAAGACCTACGCCAACAACGCGTACACGTACCTGAGCGGCACGCCGTCCGCGACCAGCCGCTACACCACGTGGTTCGGCACCTACTCCAGCGCCAACTGGGGCACCATCAAGACGCACTTCAACAGCATCAAGAACGCGTTCGCGTCCGCCTCCGTCGTCGTGGACTGCAGCTGCAACGACAGCGGCACCTACGCGTACGTGTACCCGGGCTCGCCGTACAAGATCTACGTGTGCGGCGCCTTCTGGAGCGCCCCCAACACGGGCACGGACTCGCGCGCGGGCACGCTCATCCACGAGATGAGCCACTTCACCGTCGTGGCCGGCACGGACGACTGGGCCTACGGCCAGTCCGCCGCGAAGAGCCTGGCGAAGTCCAACCCCACGCGCGCGCGCGACAACGCGGACAGCCACGAATACTTCGCGGAGAACAACCCCTCGCTGCCGTAAGGTGACGGCGGGCCGTTGACCAGGGGCGCGGGCCACTCGGGCTCGCGCCCCTCTTCATTTCGCCGCACGCAGACAAGGAGCGTCACGTGATGGGGCTGGGACGAAGGAACCTCGCATGGCTCGCGGCGCTGTCCGCCGCGGCCGGTGTCACCGCCTGTACCCCGAAGTCCGCGGAGCCGCCCGCGCAAGCGCAAGCCCCCGTCGCCGCGGCGCCCCCCGCCGAGGCGCCGCCTCCCGCCCCAACCCCTCCCGCCCCGGAGCCCGCCGACGTGACGACCCCCAAGCTGGAGTGCGCCCTCAGCGTCCCCCCGAAGGCGAGGCCCGGCGAGCCCGTGGAGGTCCACTTCAAGCTCACCAACCGCTCGGACATGCCCGTCTGGGTGCTCACGTGGCAGACGCCGCTGGAGGGCATCCTCGGCACCGTGTTCCAGGTCACCCGCGACGGCGAGGAGGTCCCGTACCAGGGCCCCATGGTGAAGCGCGCCGCCCCGTCCGCGGACAGCTACGCGGCCATCGCCCCGGGCGCGACGGTGGAGAACACCGTGGAGGTGACGCAGGCCTGGGACTTCAAGAAGCCGGGCACCTACCGCATCGCCTTCCGCGACACGCTGATGGACGTGGCCACGCGCAAGGAGGACGTCCCCCGGCCCGGCGGCGAATACCGGCCCACCCCGGTGAGCTGCGCCCCCGTGGACGTGACGGTGGCCGCGCGCTGATGGGTGCCGTGAGGCCGTGGGAGGGGGCCTTCGGGATTTCCCTGGAACGCAGGGGGCGGGCAGGCACGGTCCCCCTCCTCAGCCGGGCCCGGGCGCGATACACCTGGGCCCATCATGGCGGACACCCCTTCGATGAACATCCCGACGGTCGACCTGTTGGACCTGGCGTCGGGTGAACCGGCGCGCCTCGAGCGCGCGGCGGCGGCCCTGCGCGAGGCCTTCGGCGTCTTCGGCCTCGTGTTCGTGAAGAACCACGGCGTGGACGCTCCGGCGCTGGAGCGCTTCTACGACGCGTTCTCCGCCTTCGTGGCCCGCCCGGACACCCGGAAGCGCCCGCTGGGCCGCGCGGACCTCTGGTACCAGCGCGGCTGGACGCCGCCCAACACGGAGGTCGCCGTCGCCAGCAACGGGCAGCCGGACTTCAAGGAGTGCTACTTCGCGGCGCCCACGCCCACGGACCCGCAGTCCGCCATGGAGTTCCCGGAGCTGTACCCGGAGAACATCTGGCCGGACGACGCGCCGCCCTTCTTCCAGGAGGGCCTGCTCACCCTGGGCACCGCGCTGCACGAGGCCGGCCTCAAGCTGCTGCGCGGCGCGGCCCTGGCGCTGAACCTGCCGGAGGCCACCTTCACCGGCGCGTGCGAGAAGGCCCCCCACGTCACGCGCGCGCTCCAGTACCTGCCCCTGGGCCCCACCCAGGTGAACACCGGCATCCTCTGGGGCGAGGAGCACACCGACTTCAACCTGCTCACGCTGCTGCCCGGGGGCCGGTTCCTGGACCCGGAGGGGCACCCCGCGCCGAAGCCGGATGACAAGAGCGGCCTGTACCTGCGCACGCGCGCCACGCCGGACGCGCCCAACGGCCACATGGTGCGCGGCACCGCGCCCGCGGGCTGCATCGTGGCGCAGGTGGGCCAGCAGCTGGAGATCCTCACGGGCGGCACGTTCCTCGCCACGCCGCACGTCATCACCGCGCCGGGCGTGCCGGGGTGGCAGCGCCAGTCCGCCGCGCACTTCATGCACGTGCACACCAGCCAGGTGCTCTTCCCGCTGCCCGGCTTCCGCACGCCGGAGGCGGTGGCGAACTACGCGCCGCCGGTGCTCGCGGGCACGTATGACATCAAGACGCTGGTGGACATCGGCCTCGCGCCGCCCGCCGCGCTCGACAAGCTGGGCTACCGCCACTACGACCGCCTGAACCGGATGCGCGCGACCTCATGAGCCGCGCCCGGGGCGCGCGCGCCCCTTGTCACTGGCGGAGGGGGACGGGCTGCGTTACAGCGCAGCCACCCCATGGCCATCCCCTCCACGCTCGCCACGTCCATCTTCCGTCACCGCGACTTCCGGCTGTATCAAATCGCCCGGCTGTGCGCGGTGCTCGCGGCGCAGATTGAATCGGTGGCCATCGGGTGGCAGGTCTACGAGCTCACCGGGAGCGCGCTCTCGCTGGGCTACACGGGCCTGTCCCAGGCCGCCCCCTTCCTCCTCTTCAGCCTGCTGGGTGGCCAGGTCGCGGACCGCTACGACCGACGCAGCATCCTGGCGCTGAGCCAGGGCGTGATGATGGTGTGCAGCCTGCTGCTCCTGTCCTTCACGCTGGGCCACTTCCAGGACGTCCGCTTCGTCTACGGCATCCTGGTGCTCTTCGGCACCGCGAGGGCCTTCTACGCGCCCGCCGGCTCCGCGCTCACGCCCTACCTGGTGCCGAAGGAGGAGCTGACGCGCGCCGTGGCGGTGAACTCCACCACGTGGCAGGCGGCCACCATCGCCGGCCCCGCCGTGGGCGGGACGCTCTACAGCTGGCTGGGCGGCAAGGGCGTCTACCTCACGTCCGCGTCGCTGTGCGCGCTCACCATCGTGTGGATCCTCTCGCTCAAGGTGCGCACCGGCAGCGCGTCGCGCGAGCCCATCTCCCTGAAGACGCTGGTCGCGGGCCTGCGCTTCGTGCGCCAGAAGCGGATGCTGCTCGGCAGCATCACCCTGGACCTCTTCGCGGTGCTCCTGGGCGGCGCGGTGGCGCTCTTGCCCATCTACGCGCGCGACGTGCTGCACACCGGCCCCCAGGGCCTGGGCCTCCTGCGCAGCGCTCCGGCCGCGGGCGCCGCGGTGGTGGCGGTGCTGCTCGCGTTCCGTCCGCTGGGCGGTCACGCGGGGTGGAAGATGTTCATCGCGGTGGCGGTGTTCGGCGCGGCCACGCTGGTGTTCGGCTTGAGCACCTCCCTGCCCCTGTCGCTCGCGGCGCTCGCCATTGGCGGAGCAGCGGACATGGTGAGCGTGGTGGTGCGCCACACGCTGGAGCTGGTCTCCACGCCGGATGACATGCGCGGCCGCGTGAGCGCGGTGAACCTGATGTGCATCGGCGCGTCCAACGAGCTGGGCGAGTTCCGCGCGGGCTCGCTCGCCGAGGCCCTGGGCGCCGTGCACGCGGTGGTGATTGGCGCCGTGGGCACGCTCGTCGTCGTGGGCCTCTGGGCCTGGCTCTTCCCAGAGCTGCGCAACGTGGACCGGCTGGAGTCCGCCACCCACCGCCCGCCCCTGCCCGAACAGGACGCCACCGAGTCCGCGCCCTCCCTCTGAGGCCCCCCGGCCGCCGGGTGAAGACCGGGCCCCACGCAGGGTTTGACGCCGGGCGAGGGGGCTGTTGCCTGGGCGGCCACCCGTGGCCCCGGCCTGTAGCCAGGAGGGCCACAGCCGGGGCCCGCCGGACCCCTCCGCCCGAGGGAGGTGGCCGCTGGTATGGTCCATGCTTGAACCCTCGTCCCATGGCGTACTACTTCCATGTGCTGGCACTCTGCGTGGGGGTTGCCCTGTGCTTCGTGTTGGGCCGGGCCCTCTTCGACCTGGACGAGCCCACCCCCACCCCGGCGCCCCGCTGCGCGCAAGCGGACTCCCGCCTGTCGAGGGCGGTCCGGGCGGACGCCGGCCCTCACTCCCGCAAGTAGGGCTCCACGAGGGGGGCGCCCCCGCGCGATGATGCGCGCCTGTTCGTGAGCGCGACCGGCCCCCTCCTCCTGATGCTGCTCTGGGCGGTGCTCCTCGTGGGGGTGCTGTCCATCGTCGTCTCCACGCTGCGCACCGGCGCGCCGCCCATGCCCAGCTCGCCCCGGGTGCGGCGGGCGCTGCTGGCCATGCTGCCGGAGGACACCCGGGGCACGGTGCTGGACCTGGGCTCGGGCTGGGGGGACGTGGCCTTCAACCTCGCGGACCACTGCCCCCAGGCGCGCATCGTCGCGTACGAGCTGTCCTGGCTGCCGTGGCTCTTCAGCCGGCTGCGTCAGCGGCTCTTCCCCCGCGAGAACCTCACGCTGAGACGCGGGGACTTCTTCGCCGCGTCCTTCCGGGACGCGACCTGCGTCGTCTGCTACCTGTCCCCGGGCATCATGACGCGCCTGGCGCCCCGCTTCGCGGCCGAGCTTCCGGCGGGCGCGCGCATCCTCAGCCACACGTTCGGGCTCCGGGGCTGGACGCCCGTGCGCGCCGTGCGGCTCCAGGACCTGTACCGCACGCCTGTCTACCTCTACGAAGTGCCGCCCCGCGCGCCGCCCGGTGAGTAGAGTCCGCCCGTCCACCCCTTCTCGAAGAGACCCGCCGCGATGAGTGACTTCCAGTTCCAGGACCTGCTGCCGCTTGGCAAGGACGAGACGCCCTACCGCCTCCTCACGAAGGACGGCGTCTCCACCTTCGAGGCCGCCGGCCGCACCTTCCTCCAGGTGGAGCCGGAGGCGCTCACGCGGCTCACGCGCGAGGCCATGCGGGACATCGCGCACCTGCTCCGGCCCGGTCACCTCCAGCAGCTCAACAACATCCTCAAGGACCCGGAGGCGTCGTCCAACGACCGCTTCGTGGCGCTGGAGCTGCTCAAGAACGCGAACATCGCGGCGGGCGGCGTGCTGCCCTCCTGCCAGGACACCGGCACCGCCATCGTGATGGGCAAGAAGGGCCAGTACGTCCTCACCCGCGGCGGCGACGAGGCGGCCATCTCGCGCGGCGTGTTCGACACGTACCTCACGGCCAACCTGCGCTACTCGCAGATGGCGCCGCTGGACATGTACAAGGAGGTCAACACGGGCAACAACCTGCCCGCGCAGATCGAGCTCTACGCGACCGACGGCGACGCCTACAAGTTCCTCTTCATGGCCAAGGGCGGCGGCTCCGCGAACAAGAGCTACCTCTTCCAGGAGACGAAGGCCGTCCTCAACCCGCAGAGCCTGCTCGCCTTCCTGGAGCAGAAGATCCGCTCGCTGGGCACCGCCGCGTGCCCGCCGTACCACCTGGCCATCGTGGTGGGCGGCACGTCCGCGGAGTTCGCGCTGAAGACGGCGAAGTACGCCTCCGCGCGCTACCTGGACACCCTGCCCACCAGCGGCAACGCGCTGGGCCGGGGCTTCCGCGACGTGGAGCTGGAGCAGGAGGTGCTCAAGCTCACGCAGCGCACCGGAATTGGCGCGCAGTTCGGCGGCAAGTACTTCTGCCACGACGTGCGCGTCATCCGCCTGCCGCGCCACGGCGCCTCGTGCCCGGTGGCCATCGCCGTGTCGTGCTCCGCGGACCGGCAGGCGCTGGGGAAGATCACCCGCGACGGCGTCTTCCTGGAGGCGCTGGAGACGGACCCCGCGAAGTACCTGCCGGAGACGACGGACGCGGACCTGTCCGGCGACGTGGTGAAGCTGGACCTGAACCGCCCCATGAGCGACCTGCGCGCGGAGCTGTCGCGCTACCCCATCAAGACGCGCCTGTCGCTGTCCGGCTCGCTGGTGGTGGCGCGCGACATCGCGCACGCGAAGCTCAAGGAGCGCCTGGACCGGGGCGAGGGCATGCCCCAGTACCTCAAGGACCACATGGTCTACTACGCGGGCCCGGCGAAGACGCCCGAGGGCTACGCGTCCGGCTCCTTCGGCCCCACCACCGCGGGCCGCATGGACGCGTATGTGGATCAGTTCCAGGCGGAGGGCGGCAGCTTCGTGATGCTCGCCAAGGGCAACCGCTCGCCGGCCGTCACGGAGGCCTGCAAGAAGCACGGCGGCTTCTACCTGGGCTCCATCGGCGGGCCGGCGGCGCGGCTCGCGCAGGACTGCATCAAGAAGGTGGAGGTGCTCGAGTACCCCGAGCTGGGCATGGAGGCCGTGTGGAAGATCGACGTGGTGGACTTCCCGGCCTTCATCGTCGTGGATGACAAGGGCAACGACTTCTTCGCGAACATCCACAAGCCGTCCGCGAAGAAGTAGGCCGCCCAAGCCCCCTTGCGGCGCGCGCCGTCACTCGAACTCGAGCGCGCGCTGGAAGTCCGCCGGGTTGGAGGCCGCGCTCTGCGCCGTCTCCAGGGTGATGTCGCCGGCGCGGTAGAGCTGCGTCAGGTGCTGGTCGAAGGACTGCATGCCGAACATGTCGCGGCCCTTCTCGATGACGTCCTTCAGCTCCGCGGCGCGGTCGTCGCGGATGTACTGCTCCACCGTCTTCGTCTGCACCATGATCTCCAGCGCCACCACGCGGCCCTTGCCGGTGGCCCTGGGCAGCAGGCGCTGGGAGATGGTCGCCTTGAGCGAGTCCGCCAGGCGCATGCGCACCATGGTCTGCTCCTCGGCCGGGAACACCGACACCAGGCGGTTGATGGTGCGCGACGCGTCCGTGGTATGCACCGTGGACAGCACCAGGTGGCCCGTCTCCGACGCCTTCAGCGCGATGTCGATGGTCTCCGTGTCGCGCATCTCGCCCACCAGGATGACGTCCGGGTCCTGACGCAGCGCGGCCCTCAGCGCGATGGCGAAGTTCTGCGTGTCCGGGCCAATCTCCCGCTGGGAGATGGAGGACTTCACGTTCTTGTAGATGAACTCGATGGGGTCCTCGATGGTGAGGATGTGCAGGCTCTCCGTGTGGTTGATGTGGTTGATCATCGACGCCAGCGTGGAGCTCTTGCCGGATCCGGTGGCCCCCGTCACCAGCACCAGACCGCGCTCGTTGCCTGCGATGCTCTTGAGCACCTGCGGCAATCCCAGACCATCGATGTTGGGAATCTCATCCGGGATGATGCGCAGGATGCAGGCCAGCGAGCCGCGCTGCCGGTAGATGTTCACCCGGAAACGCGCCACGCCCGGGAGGCTGTAGGACGAGTCGCACTCCTGCACACTGTCGATCTGCGCCTTCATCAGCTGATCGTTCATCACGTGCAGGGCCACCTGCTTCGTGTGATCCGCTTGGAGCTTTTCCATCTTCAGCGGCCGCAACACGCCGTTCACCCGGTAGATGGGCGGATCCCCGGGCCGGAAGTGGATGTCCGAAGCCCCGTTCTGGACGCCGACGGTGAGCAGCTTGTTCAGGGTGTTCTGGTCCAGGTAATCCCTCTCACGTCACGAATGGAGCGGAGGATTCTAGGAGAAGCCCACCCAATCCCTCCATGTTTGCAGTATGGGAAGCATTTCCCCAGCCTCACTGTACGAACTTTACCCGCAAAACGAGTAAGGCGAGTACCCCAGGGGATGAAGGAACTGTCCTCGACTGCTCACCAGTGGCCGTCTTCCTGCCCAGGGAGCCGGGATGCCCTGCCACAAATCCGTGGCGAACATCCGGGCATGAACGCACGAACCGAGCAGGCCCCCCACCATGATGAGCTGTCTTCCGCTGACTACGCCGCGCTGGAGGTGTGGGATCCCACCCAGGTGGTCATCACCCCGCGCATGGCGGCCAGGCTGTGGCTGCAGACCAGCCTCCGGCTGACGCGCGCCCAGAAGGAGCTGCACGACGCCATCTTCGCCAACGACGCGAGCGAAGCGGCGAAGGACCGGTATGCCGAGGCGCGCGCGGAGCTGGACTCGGCGGAGGCCTGGGCCCTGCACGTGGCCCGCAACATCCCGCGCAGCCTGTAGACGGCAGGACACCGCCCCACCTCCTCCCCCCGGACGTGGTGCACGGGTGGCGGCGGGCCGGTGGCGGGACGGGCATCGCCCGGCCCTCCACCCCCGTCGTCACCCGTTGTCGTTGGAGGGGCCCTGCGCGCAAGGCGGGTCGTCCTTGCGCGGCGCGGAGGACTCGCTGGCCAGCAGCTGGCACAGCCCCGCCTGGAGCTTGTCCAGCAGGCGCGACAGCTCCTCGGACTCCGGCGGCGGCAGGAACTCGCGCGCCTGGGCATCCACCCACTGCGCGGCGACCTCCAGCGCCTGGAACTCCCGGCGCCCGGCCTCGGTGATCTCCAGGCGCACACAGCGGCGGTTCTCCCCCGCGTGCCGCTCCACCAGCCCGTCCTCCTCCAACCGGTCCACCAGCCGGCTCACGGCGGGCGCGTCGATGAGCAGCCGCTCCGCGATGAGGGCCTGGCTGTGGATGCCGCGGACCCCGATGTTCTTCAGCACGAGCAGTTGCATCAGCGGCCGATCCGTTTGCTCACCCACTTTCTGGGAGAGCAGCCGGACCACTGCGCGTCGCGTCGATGCCACTTGCTCAGCGATGGTCATGGGCGTAAGAGATGATTGCATTCAACAACGGTTGTCAATTACATCTTGACTTGACTGCGTGCAGAGCTTCGGGGTGGGGGTACCACCACTCGCTCCTGCCGGAAAGATCTGCCGCACCTGAGTATGGCCACCCCCAGCGCCCTCCTGGTTCTCCTCCTCGCCGCAGCGCCGCAGGCTCCCTCCGCGTCCCCGTCGGCTCCGGCACAGCAGCCCACGCCTGAGGCCAGCGCGGCCCCCTCCGCGCCCGGCCCCGTCCCCCTCCAGCCCAAGGTGGATGATCCCATGCTCGCCCCCGTTCCGCCCGCGGCGGAGCAGGTGAAGACCTGGGATGACGCCCTCACCCTCGTGCGCCAGCGGTCCACGGACCTGCGCAACGCGGAGGCCGGCGTGTCGCGGGCCCAGGGCCGGTGGCGCCAGTCGCTGGGCCTGCTGTTGCCCAACGCGCGCGCCACCGCGGGCGTGGGCGTGGACGTGCTCCACCCGGACGTGCCCTCCGCGGCGGGCGGCGGCGCGGTGGGCGGCACCAGCGCCAGCGGCAAGGTCCCCAGCGCGCCCCTGGGCACGCTGTCCGCGTCCCTCACCCAGTCCATCATTGATGTGGGGGCGTGGCGGGGTCTGTCGTCCGCGAAGGCGTCGGAGTCCTCGGCGGTGGCCAGCCTCCAGGACGTGCAGCGCCGGCTCACGCAGGGGCTGGCGCAGGTGCTGGTGGCCACGGTGGCCGCCGAGCGCGCCGCGGAGATCAACCGCGTGGGCCTGCGCCAGGCGCTGGAGCGGCAGGCCCTCACCCAGCGCTCGTTCGAGCTGGGCGCCGGCACGCAGTTGGACGTGGTGCGGGTGAGCCAGGACGTGGCGGTGGCCCGGCAGGCGCTGGTGGCCGGGGACGAGCAGCTGCGGCGCACCCGGGAGTCGCTGGGGCTGTCCCTGGGCGAGGACCACGGCGTGGGCGTCAACCCGGACTTCAACCTGGCCGGGCTGGTGGAGCAGACCCGCCAGCAGTGCGCCCCCCTCCAGGACCTGGCTAACCGGCCGGACCTGGTCGCCCAGCGCGCCAACGTGGACGCGGCCCGGGAGAGCCGGCGCCAGGCGTCCGCCGGCTACCTGCCCACCCTGGGGCTGAGCAGCACCCTCCTGGGCTTCACCACCGACCCCGGCTTTGGCCGCTTCGCCACCTGGAACGTGTCCGCAGTGCTCAGCGTCCCCCGCTGGGAGGGCGGTCAGCGCGGGGGCCTGGTGCGCGAACGCGAGGGCCTTGAAGCGCAGGCCGCCCAGGCGGCGGAGGCCACCCGCCGCAATGTGGGTGTGGAGGTTTCCCGCGCGCGGCGTGGAGTGGAAGTGGCCGAAGCGTTGTTGAAGACCGCCGCCGAGTCCCTGGAGCTGGCGGACCGGACGGACCGGCTCACGCGCCGGGCCTTCGAGGTGGGACGCGGTAGCAGTTTGGAGCTGGTGCAGAGCGGAGCCGCCCTCCGCCAGGCCCAGCTCGCCTTGGTTTTGAGGGAATTCGAGCTCGTCCAGGCCCGCCTGGACGCGTTCCTGACGGAGGCCCGGTGCGACTGGTGACGAGGGTACGCCCCCTGAAGGCGCTGATGACGAAGACGGTGTTGGGCGCGGCGCTGGTGGCAGGCGCGGCCGGGTGCTCGGGCAAGCCGGAGGCGAAGGCCGCCCCGCCGCCCCGCGAGGTCCAGGTCGTGGCCCTGGCGCCGCACGAGGTGCGGGACACCGGGGAGTACCTGGGCTCGCTCCTGTCGCGGCAGAGCGTGTCGGTGCTGCCGCAGGTGAACGGCTACATCCGGAAGATCCTGGTGAAGCCCGGCCAGAAGGTGGAGGCCGGCGCGCCGCTGATCGAGGTGGACGCCCGGCAGGAGACCGCGGCGCTGGACAGCGCCCAGGCCCAGCAGAGCTCCTCCGCGGTGGAGCTGGAGCTGGCGAAGCGCACCCTGGCGCGCACCGAGTCCCTCAACCGCGAGGGCCTGGCCAGCGTCCAGGAGCTGGAGCGCGCCCAGGCGGCGGTGAAGGCGGCGGAGGCGGCGGCGCGCGCGGCGGGCGCGAACGTGGCCCAGCGCCAGGTGCAGCTACAGTTCCACGTGGTGCGCGCGCCGTTCGCGGGCACCATGGGGGACGTGCTGGTGCGCGTGGGGGACTACGTGAGCGCCACCACGACGCTCACCTCGGTGGCCCAGGCGGACGTGCTGGAGGTCAGCGTGTCCGTGCCGGCGTTCCGCGCGCGGTCGCTCAAGCCGGACACCCAGCTGGAGCTGTTGGACCCGCAGGGCAAGGTCATCCTCACCAGCACCGTCTTCTACGTGTCGCCGCAGACGGATCCGCGCACGCAGCTGGT
>JAFADT010000746.1 GCA_023424585.1 Pseudomonadota bacterium | reverse complement strand
TTGTCTTCTTGAGCGCGCTGGAGACCCAGGAGCGCTTCGGTGAAGGCGAAGAGCTTTTCGTCATCTGGCCGGAGGCTGCTCAGGAGGATGACGGTCCTGCCGTCATCCAGGACCCGCCAGGTGACGGTGCGATAGGCGCCGCAGGTCCCATCGTTCGTCGCGACGGAGCGGGCGGCCTCGAAGGTCTGGACGCGGCCGCCGAGCGCGTAGTTGGACTCGGGGCGCTCGATGGTGAGCAGCGCCTTCCTGGACGCGGGCGACAAGAGCTTTCCCGACAGCACGCCGTGGTTCAGGCGGAGCATGTCGTCAGCGGTGCTGTAGAAGCCTCCCGCGGTCACGAGGTAGTTCGGGAGCGTGTACACGCGACGCTCCACCCTGGGCTCCAGGGAGCGATAGCCCAGGGCCAGGTTCGGGACGCCCCCTGCTTCGCCCGCCGAGATTCCGCTGTCCGCCATGCGCAAGGGCTTGAACACGAGCCGCTGTGCAAGCTGTGCGTAGGGCTGCCCGGAGACGCGCTCCAGGATGGCCTGCACGAGGATCCAGTTGGTGATGTTGTAGTCGAAGCGCGTGCCCGGCGTGAACACCAGGTCGCCGCTCGCGTACCGGGTCACGGCTTCAGCCGGGGAGCGCGTCTCACGCTCGATGCTGGGGTCCTTCCTGGCTGCGTCCATGAGTCCATTGGGCAGGCCGCTGCCATGGCTGATCAGGTGGCGCAGGGTGAGCTGCTTCCCCGTGTCCGCGCGGTACTCCGGCAGGTACGTGAGGATGGGCTCGTCGAGTGAGAGCTTCCCCGCGTCCACCAGCCGCAGGACGACGATGGACGTGAGCCACTTGCTCACGGAGCCCACGAAGAAGCGGCTGTTCCGCTGGAGCGGCTTCTTCGCGTCAGCGTCCCTGACGCCGAACGCCTCCACGTACTCGGCCCGCGCGCCCTTGCCCACGAGGGCGACGCCGTTGAAGTGCGTATCCGCGACGAACCGCCGGATCCGCTCCCGGACTCCGTCCTCCGCGCGCGCGGGCAGCGATACGAAGAGGCCGGCAAGCAGCCCCAGGAAGGTCAGCTTGCAGTGGTTCAGGAACATGAGGCGCCTCGGAGTAGGGGTCCGACTGACGACCCGTCGGATCCCGCGTAGGTGAGGAGAGGCCCGCCCGACAGCCGCCCGAATCCGGCGGAAGAGGCCCACCACTCCGGAGCGTTCCACACATTGGAAGTTGGAAGCCCCGCCCCAATCTACCAAGCCTCCGAGCAGATGCGTCCTCGGCTGGCCGCATCCATCCGCTCAACTCAGCCGCATGGAGTCGCGAGCAGCGTGAAGCCCACCGCTCCCTTGTCCTCTCTCGTCGAGCCCACTGACGACGCAAGCAGCACGTCCCCCGTGCGGACTCGCATCCTCGTCGTGGACGACGTCCCCGCCAATCTGGTGGCGATGGAAGCCGTCCTGAGCTCGCTTGGGCAAGACATTGTCTGCGTGCAGTCAGGGGCAGCCGCCCTCAAGGAGCTCATGCTGGGCGAGTTCTCCTGCGTCCTGATGGATGTCCAGATGCCTGACCTGGACGGGCTTGAGACAGCGAAGCTCATCCGCTCGAGAAAGAGCACCAGTCACATCCCCCTCATCTTCATCACCGCGCTCAGCCGTGAGACGGCTTACATCACACGAGGGTACGAGCAAGGGGCCGCTGACTACATCCTCAAGCCCGTGGACCCGGACATCCTCCGCACCAAGGTCTCTGTCTTCGTGGAGCTCTATCTGCGCGGCGAGCGCCTCAAGCACCAGGTGCTCGCCAGGGAGCGAGAGCGCCGCGCCGCCGCCGAGCTCCAACGACAGGCGGAGCTGGAGCAATACCTCACGGGCGTGGCCAGCCACGACATCCGCACCCCGTTGTCTTCCATCCTCATGACCTCCCAGGGGCAGCTCAAGCTGGAGGAAGCCCTGCTGCCTCCCCAGCGCCAGGCCTTTGAGCGAGTGCTGCGTGGAGGCAAGCGCATCCAACACATCTCGGATCAGCTCATGGATTTCACGCGGGTCCGACTGGGCGGCGGCATCCACCTCAACGTTGCCCCCTGCGACCTCAACGAGCTCTGCGCTCGCGCGGTGGATGAGATGAGGACCGTGCGAAAGGAGCGCATCATCCAATGCGACTTCCAGCAGACCCCTCTGCTGGGGGTCTGGGACATGGAGCGGCTGTCACGGGTCGTCTCCAACCTGCTCGACAATGCATTGAAGTACAGCCCCGAGACATCCACCGTCAAAGTCACGACGCATGGACAGGCAGACGACACCGCCTGGGTGGAAGTCCACAACGAGGGCGGCTCCCCCATCCCTGCGGACCTGCTCCCCACGCTCTTCGACGCGTTCCGCCGGGGGACGGGGGCGCAAGAGGCGTCGACCGCACGTCAAAGCCTGGGCCTGGGCCTCTTCATCGCGAAGAGCATCGTCCAGGCTCATGGCGGCACCCTCGATGTGGAGTCGACCGCGGAAGCGGGGACGACCTTTCGCGTGGGCTTGCCGCGACGACAGGTCGAGGGGGGAGCCTCCCCCTCGTTACACATTGCCCATGCGGTGTAACGGCGACAGCTCGTTGGCACCGGGCTGCGGGCGCGCTCCCCCCCGGGGCTCAAGTCCTGGCTCGCCCTGGCGTTCGGCAGGGCGAGCGGGTGGAGTCGTGCCAATCAACTGCTACGGCAGCTCCTAAGCGGTCGCCGACCGCACCGCCTCACGGATCGCCCCGGACTCCACCAGCGCCGTGACCGCGGAGATGTCGTGATGCAGCTCGCGGTCCCGGTCCATGTGCGGAACCTTGCCGCGGATCAGCTCATACGCCGCCAGCACGCCCTTGCCGGGCTTCACCGGCTGACGGAAGTCCAGCGCCTGCGCCGCCACCAGCAGCTCGATGGCCAGACACGAGCGCGCGAACTCAGACACCTGGCGCCCCTTCAGCGCCGCCGTCATGCCCATGGACACGTGGTCCTCGCGGCCCGCGGAGGAGGGGATGGAGTCCACCGACGCCGGGTGGCTCAGGATGCGCGACTCGGCCACCAGGGCCGCCGCCGTCACCTGGGCGATCATGAACCCGGAGTTGAGCCCGGAGTTCTTCGCCAGGAACGCGGGCAGCCCCGACAGGCTCGGGTTCACCATCTGCTCCACGCGGCGCTCGGAGATGCTCGACAGCTGCGTCAGCGACATGGCCACCACGTCCATCGCCAGCGAGATGGGCTGGCCGTGGAAGTTGCCTCCGGAGATGATGTTCCCCGTGTCCACGAACACCAGCGGGTTGTCCGTCCCGCTGTTCACCTCCACCTCCAGGATGCGCCGGGCGAACGCGAGGCCCTCTCGCGCGGAACCATGCACCTGCGGGATGCACCGCAGGCTGTACGGGTCCTGCACCTTGCTGCAGTTGACGTGCGTCTCCACCAGCTCGCTGCCCTTCAGGATCCGGCGCAGGTGCTCCGCCACCGCCTTCTGTCCCTCGTGCGGGCGCACCGCGTGGATCTCCGGCAGGAACGGCTTGTGGCTGCCCAGGAGGCCCTCCACCGTCATCGCTCCCGCGATGTCCGCCACGTCCGCGAGCAGCTCCGCCCGGAGCTGCGTCAGCGTGCCCACCGCGCACATCGCCTGCGTGCCGTTGATCAGCGTCAGGCCTTCCTTCGCCTCCAGCACCACCGGCTTCAGGCCCGCCTTCTCCAGCGCCTGCTTCGACGGCATCCGCACGCCCTCGAAGAACGCCTCGCCCTCGCCGATCAGCACCAGCGCCAGGTGCGCCAGCGGGGCCAGGTCTCCGGACGCGCCCACGCTTCCCCGCTCGGGCACCGCCGGCACCACGTCCCGGTTCAGCATGTCGATGGCCAGCTGCAACGTCTCCATCCGGATGCCGCTGAAGCCCTTCGCCAGCACGTTGGCCCGGAGCAGCAGCAGCACGCGCGCCTCCGGAAGCGGCAGCGGATTCCCCACGCCACAGGCGTGCGACAGGATGAGGTTGCGCTGGAGGTCGCGCAGGTCCTTCCGGTCGATCCGCACCTCCGCCAGCGTCCCGAAGCCCGTGTTGATGCCGTAGGACGGCGTGTCGCCCGCCGCCACCCGGTCCACCAAGGCCCGGGAGGCCTGCACCCGCTTCGCGGCTTCGGGGGCGAGCTCCACCGTGACTTCGTGGCGGGAGACCTGGAGGATCTCCTCCAGCTTCAGGGTGTCACCATCGATGAGGAGGCGGGGGCGGGACATGTTCTGGCTACTCCGGGAATGCGGCTTGAAGTCGTTGGGCCACGAACGCTAGCGGATTCGCGGCGGACAGGTTGAGGGCCCTTTACACCCGGGCCCCGGCGCTCATATAGCCCGTGCCCGTCCGTGCAGGGAGGTCGCAAGCCCCGTGGCGCTCATCGTCCAGAAGTACGGCGGTACCTCGGTGGGTGACACCGAGCGCATGAAGAACGTCGCGCGCCGCTGCCTCGCCGCCCAGCGCGCCGGCCATGACGTCGTGGTCGTCGTCTCCGCCATGTCCGGTGAGACGAACCGCCTGCTCAAGCTCGTGTCGCAGATCACCGACCGGCCCGACGAGCGGGAACAGGACGTCGTCGTCGCCACCGGCGAACAGGTGTCCATCGGGCTCGTCGCCATGGCCATCCAGGCGCAGGGCGGCAAGGCCGTGAGCTTCCTCGGCCACCAGGTGCGCATCGTCACCGACAGCACCTTCTCCAAGGCGCGTATCAAGAGCATCGACGCGGAGCCCATCCGCGCCGCGCTGAAGCAGGGGAAGATCGTCGTCGTCGCCGGCTTCCAGGGCGTGGACGAGTCCGGCAGCGTCACCACGCTCGGCCGTGGCGGCTCCGACACCACGGGCGTCGCGCTGGCCGCGGCGCTCAAGGCCGACGCGTGTGAGATCTACACGGACGTCGACGGCGTCTACACCACCGACCCCAACGTGTGCCCTGCCGCGAAGAAGCTGGACCGCATCACCTACGAGGAGATGCTGGAGCTGGCCAGCCTGGGCGCCAAGGTGTTGCAGATCCGCTCGGTCGAATTCGCCATGAAGTACAAGGTGCCCCTGTGGGTGAAGTCTTCCTTCACCGAGGATCCGGGCACGCTCGTCTGCGAGGAGGACGCATCCATGGAGGACGTGCTGGTTCGAGGGGTCGCCTACGACCGGAACGAGGCGAAGATCACCGTGGTGGGCGTGCCGGATCAGCCCGGCACCGCGGCGAAGCTCTTCGGGGCGCTCGACGCGAAGCACATCGTGGTGGACCTCATCGTGCAGAACCCGTCCCGCGACGGGCGCACCGACGTCACCTTCACCGTCGCCAAGGCCGACTTCGCCAAGGCCCACGAGGTCGTGAGGCAGGCCGCGCAGGAGGTGGGCGCCACCGGCGTCGAGGTGGATGACGCCATCGCCAAGGTGTCCATCGTCGGCGTGGGCATGCGCAACCACTCGGGCGTGGCGGCGCGGATGTTCCAGACGCTCTCCCAGGAGGGCATCAACATCCAGCTCATCTCCACGTCGGAGATCAAGACCTCCTGCGTGATCCACACGAAGTACACGGAGCTGGCGGTGCGCGCGCTGCACACGGCCTTCGGGCTGGACGCGCCGCCCCCCGTGCAGGCCAACCCCACCGTGTCCGAGGTGGACGCGCTCCAGGGGCAGAAGGCCTGAGGCGCTTCGGGCGCACGTCCGCGCTCGCGGCGCTGGCCCTGGGGCTGCTCGCCCTGGGGTTCACGGCCCGGGCTCGGTGGCCGGACTCGCGGCCGTCGCTCGACTGCCCGCCAGAGGCCGTGCGGCTGGACCCTGCCGGGCTCGCCACCTGCGGCCCGGGGACGGCGCCCACGGGAGCCCAGGCGCTCGCGCTGGGGCTCAAGCTGGACCTCAACGCGGCCTCCGAGTCCGAGTTGGCCCTGTTGCCCGGCGTGGGCCGTGACCTGGCCCGTCGGCTGGTGGACGCCCGTGAAGCGCAGGGCCGGTTCACGAGCTGGGACGACGTGGACGCGGTGCCCGGTGTGGGCGCTGCCAGGTTGGAGACCCTTCGGGCTGCCACGGTGCTGGACGCGGCGGCGGCCACTGGGAGCGTGTGGTAAGCACGGCCGGTGCAGATCGCCTGCCCGCAATGCCCGATGCAGTACGTGCTGGATGCCCGACTCCTGCCGCCTGGCGGCGCTTCGGTGCAGTGCACGCGGTGTGGCCATGTGTTCATGGCATCGCCCACCGGCGTCATCGCTCCCGCGCCGAAGCTCCCTCCCGCGGGTGGCGCGGAGCACGCGGGCGCGCAGTCGTCCACGCAGATCTTCGGCGGTGAGGGCGCGTCCGGCCTGAAGTCCACGCAGCTGTTCGCGGGTACCACCACGGCTCCCGGCGCCTTCGTTCCGCAGCCGACGCCGCCCTCGGGCGCGCTGTCGTCGTCCGGTGTGATTCCTCCGCCTCCGTCCATCGCGCCGGTCGCGGCGCAGCCCGTGGCTCCGGTGGCGCCCGTGCCGTCCGGTGCGCAGGCTCCCGCGCCGATGGGGACGACCCGTGCCTTCGGGGCCGTGGGCCCCGGAGTGGGTGCTCCGCCCGTGGCTCCGGTGGGGGAGGGGACAGGGCCTGCCCCGGCCCCCGGCGCAACGACGCGTGCGTTCGGCGCGGTCTCGGCGTCGTCCTCGGGGTCGTTCCGCCTCGCGGAGCCCGGCTCGTCATCGCGAGGCGCGGAGGCTGGGGGCGCGACGCGTGCGTTCGGCGCGGTGTCGGGGCCCGCCTCCTCGGGTACCGCCGACGTGGGCAGTGTCTCGACACGCGCGTTCGGTGCGGTGTCGGGGCCCAGTGAAGCCAGCGCTTCGACGCAGGCGTCCGGCGCGGCGGAGTCCTCCGCTGCCCGCGCCGCCCCCCGGTCCTTCGAGGACATCTCGCCCGCGGGTGAGCCCTCGGATCCGCCCTGGTCGGGGGCTGGCGGCTCACGCCCCAGGCTCGTTCCCGAGGGCCACGGTGATGCGCCCTGGGCGGGCTCCGCGCCGACCGGGATCGTCTCGCTGCCCGGAGACGACGCGCCCTTCGCGCGGACCGAGCCCTCCAAGCCCGCGGCTCCTCCTTCCGACGCGTCGCTGCTCGGGAGCGGCCTGGACCGGCCCCTCCCTCCCCGGAGGCCCGGCGGCGACCTGCCTCCTGAACTGCTCGGGGCTTCCTCCCGCAGCGCCCCGCTCGTCATCGAGGACGGCTCCCACCGGCCCTCGATGCTGATCCGGGGGCTCCTCGTGCTCGCGGTGCTCCTGGGCATCGTCCTGGCCGGGTACCTGGCCTATCCCGCCTTCCGTGACCGCAACGCGGCCATGCCCGAAGCGGCCGTGGCGAAGAAGGACGAAGCCATGATGCTCCTTCGCCGCGATGACGCCCCCGCGCGCGAACAGGCCATCCAGAGCCTCCAGGCCCTGGCCACCGCCCACCCCCAGTACGCCGAGGTCCAGGCCGAACTGGCCGTGGCCTACACCCTCCAGTTGAGCGACCTGAACGCGGAGTTCGACCGGCTGCGCCTCCGGTCGGATGCCATCAAGCGTCGGAGCGACGAGCTCACCCGCGCGAAGTCGCCGCAGGGGTGGGTGGGGCAGGTGAACGCGCTCCGCGACGACATGCGCGAGCTCGAGCGCGGCATGCAGCCGCTGCGCACCACCATCGCCGAGCGGCGCAAGGCGCTCGACGCGTTGATCGAGACCCTCCGGGCGGCTCCGGACGTGGAGCCCGCCGCCACCGTCGCCGCGCGCATCAAGGCCCAGGCCCTCCATGCCGCCGTGACCGCCGCTCCCAACGCCCTGGCCCTCGCGGAGCGCCTTCGCCAGGTGGAGCTCGCACACTCCTGGAGTGTCATGGCCCGCGCCGAGTACGCCCTCAGCTCCGGCTCACCCGCCGCCACGCTCAAGACCGTCTCCGAGGAGCTGGAGGCGCTGCGCGCGCAGGACCGGCTCCTCCTGCGCGCCTTCGTCCTGGGGGCTCGGCTGGCCGTTCGCCTGGGCGACCCGGACACGGCCCGGAAGCTGCTGGACGAAGTGGTGGCGCTCAACCCGAAGCACGCGCTGGCGAAGCGCATGCTCGCCCAGACCGCCGAGGCCGAGCCCTGAAGCGTTGACCGGATCACCTCCGGCCGACCCTGGAGAAACTCCAGTCCTCCTCGGGCGCTCGTGGGGCTCCTCGCCCTGAAGGCCCTCGGAACGTCCGGGCACGCGCCTTGCTTCGGTTTGGGGCGACGAGGACTCAGGGTTCGGAGGGCAGGTCGATGGCGGAGGTCTTCTTCTGGTGCGCGGCGCTGGCGCTGGTGCACACGTATTTTCTCTATCCCCTGGTGCTGTTCGCCCTGGAGGGCGGGGCCCAGGTCTTCCAGAACCTGCGGAGGACGCGCGGCGGGGAGGGCGCCCGTGCGGCCGGCGCGGCCGGGCCGCAGCCTTCGGTGAGCCTGGTGGTGGCCGCCTACAACGAGGCGGACTGCATCGAGTCGAAGCTGAGGAACAGCCTGGCGCTGGACTACCCGGCGGACCGCTTCGAGGTCGTCATCGGCTCGGATGGCTCCACGGACGGCACGGACGCGCTCGTGCAGCAGTGCGGCGACCCTCGCGTGCGCCTGTCGCCCGCGCCTCGCGCCGGCAAGACGACGGTGCTCAACCGCTGCATCCCGTCCGCGCACGGCGACATCGTGCTCCTCTCGGACGCGAACACGATGATCGAACCGGACGCGGTCCGGAAGCTCATCCGCCACTTCGAGGACCCGGAGGTCGGCGCCGTCTGCGGCAAGCTGCGCCTCTACAACCCCACGAAGCAGGACTACGAGGAGAGCGCCTACTGGAGCTACGAGTCCCTCATCAAGATGTACGAGGGCCGCCGCGGCGCGGTGGTGGGGGCCAACGGAGGCCTCTACGCCATCCGGCGCTCGCTCTTCACGCAGCTGCCGCCGTCCACCATCGTGGATGACTTCGTGATCCCGCTGCGCATCCTGGAGAGCGGCTACAGGGTCGTCTACGAGGAGGGCGCCGTCGCCCACGAGGAGACGACGGAGGACTACGACAAGGAGTTCGGCCGGCGCGCGCGCATCGCGGCGGGCAACTTCCAGAGCCTGCGCCTCGTGCCCGGGCTGCTGCTGCCCACGGCGGGCTTCGCCGCGTTCGCCTTCTGGTCGCACAAGCTGCTGCGCTGGTGCGCGCCCGCGCTGATGGCCGTGGCGCTCCTCGCGAACCTGTTCCTGCTGGACGGCCTGTTCTACCGCTTCACGCTGGGCGCGCAGCTGGGCTTCTACGCGCTGGCGTACCTGGGCCGGGCTGGCGTCTTCAAGCGCGGCGCCGCGAAGAAGGCCACGTCCATCGCGTACTACTTCGTGACCATGAACGCGGCCATCGCCGTGGGCTTCTGGCGCTTCCTGCGCAACACGCAGCGCGCCGCGTGGGACCGCACCGCCCGCGTGCCGACCTCCTCGTCGACCTGAGCTTCAACGCTTCGAGCAGTCCAGGCCCGTCGGTTCCCCGCGGCGCTCCGGCTGGTTCCGGAAGCGCCCGGCTGGGACCGGCGGGCCCTCTTCTTTCAGCGCCCGCGAGGGCCGGAGGCCTACCGGGCCGCCACCGCCAGGGGCTTCGCCGGGCCCGAGGGCAGCACGCTGCCGAACGCGGCGAAGAGCTGGCCGGTGAGCACGTGCGGCTGACCGGGGGCGGGGCTGCGCAGGATGTCGTTGAGCACCTCGCCCGTCTTCGGATCGCGGGCCAGGTGCGGGCGCGCCAGGTTCATGCGGTAGCGCACCACGCCGCGCTTCACCCGGTGGATGACGGTGACGGTGCCGTCCGCGTCCACGCCGTCCACCAGGCCCACGTGGGTGAGGCCGTCGTTGCGCCGGCCGTCGCGGTTCTGATCGTACGTCTCGCGGAAGAACACCAGGTCGCCCGGCACGGGGCGCCCCTCCGTGTAGACGCGGCCGTTCGCCCGGGCGTAGCGGTACATCGCGGTGACGCCGTTGTCCCCGGGCTTCAGCGTGCCCCGGAACTTCACGCCCGCCTGCGCGTAGGTGGCCTCGATGAGCGCCGTGCAGTCCGCCGGGTAGCGCTTGCCGTTCACCTGCACCGTGGACTGGCCCACCAGCGCGCGCGCCGTGGCCAGCACGCGCTCGCGAGGGGTGTCCGACGGGGCCGTGCTCGCGACCGTCTGCTTCGCGGGCGTGACGCGCGGCTTCGCCGGGGCCCTGGCCCTGGACGGGGC
>JAFADT010000558.1 GCA_023424585.1 Pseudomonadota bacterium | reverse complement strand
CGGGCTTCGCGCCCATTAGCCGCTTCCCCCGCCCGGATCAGCCGGTGGTGGGGGTGGGGGGCCTCCACCTGCACACCGCGCTCATCTTCGAGGGAGGGCTGATGCTCATCGTCTTCGGGCTGGTGGTCACCGTCATCGACCGCTTCACCCTGCGCACCGGCGCGGAGGAGGGGGCCGGGCCATGACCCTCATCGCGTCCCTGGTGGTGGGCCTGCTGTTCGCCTGCGGCGTGCGCATGGTGCTGGAGCGCGAGCTGGTGCGCGTGGCGTGCGGCACGGTGCTCATCACCAACTCCAGCATCCTGCTCATCGTCGCGGGCTCCTTCCCGGAGCGGGGCGAGGCGCTGGACGTGCGGCCCGGCTGGCCGGTGACGGACCCGGTGCTCCAGTCGCTGGCGCTCACGGCCATCGTCATCGGCTTCGCGGTGTCCGCGCTGCTGCTCACGCTGGTGCACCGCACGCAGCGGGCGCACGGCTCGCTGCGCACGGACCGGCTGGTGGAGGCGGAGCTCCAGCGCGTGCACGCCGTGGAGCAGGAGGAGGGCCGCTGATGCCGCTCTGGGGACCGCTGCTCCTGCCGTGGGTGCTGGGCGCGGTGCTGGCGTTCCTGGACGGGCGCCGCGCGTGGGTGGCGTGGCTGGCCATCGCGGGGCTCGCGGGCACCCTGGGCTGCACGGTGTGGCTGCTGCCCCAGGCCTGGAGCGCCCAGGCCCCCCAGTTCGTCACGGGGGACTGGCCGGTGGGCGTGGGCATCCGCCTGCGCGCGGATCAGCTCTCCATCGTGTTCGCGCTGGTGTCCACGGCGGTGCTGCTGGGCACGCTCGTGTACGAGCACGTGGCCGGCGGCATCACGTCGCGCAGCTTCCCCGCGCTGGTGGTCTTCATGGGCGCGGGGCTCACGGGGGTGTTCTTCACCTCGGACGCGTTCAACTTCTACGTCTTCTTCGAGCTGGCGATGACGGCCGCGTTCGGGCTGGCGTCCTACGGCGAGCAGCCCCGGAACCTGCGCGCCGCGTTCACCTTCGTGGTGGTGAACCTGATGGGGTCCACGCTGTTCCTCACGGCGGTGGTGATGCTGTACCTGACCACCGGCACCCTGGACATGCTGTCCATCATCGCGTGGGGCCAGGCGGGGCCGCCGTTCGCGCTGCTCGTGCCGGGGACGCTGCTCCTGTGCGCGTTCGGGGTGAAGCTGGGCTTCTTCCCGTTCCACTTCTGGGCGCCGGCGGTCTACCGCGACGCGGGCCCCACGGTGGCGGCGCTGCTCGCCGGGGCGCTGGCGAACATCGGCAGCTATGGGCTGCTGCGCTTCGGCGCGGACGTGCTGCCGCAGGTGCTGGCGCAGTCCCGGCCGCTGCTGGAGATATTGGGCGCGGCGAGCATCCTCTACGGCTCCGTGCTGGCGCTCTCCCGGCGGGACACGCGCGAGGTGCTGGCCTACGCGTCCATCACGCAGGCGGGGCTCATCATCACCGCGCTCGGCCTGGGGGGCCACGAGGGCCTGTGCGCGGCGGTGGCGCTGGCGCTGGCGGGCTCCGTGGACAAGACGGCGCTGTTCCTGGCGCAGGACCGGGGCGGCGAGCGGGCCCGCCGGGCCTACTCGGTGGCGGCCTTCAGCACGGCGGGCGTGCCGCCCACCGCGGGCTTCTGGTCCAAGGCGTGGCTGCTGCGCGCGGCGCTGGAGCAGGGGCACGTGGCGCTCGCGGGGCTGGTGGTCCTGGCGAGCGCCCTGTCGCTCCTGGCCCTCTTCCGCGCCTACCAGCGCGAGCGGTGGCTCAGGGAGGGCGCGGCCCTGCACCGGGGCACGGGCGCGGTGGTGTACGCGCTGTCCCTGGCGCTCATCGCCGTGGGCCTCTGGCCGGAGCCGCTGCTGCGCGCGGGGCTCGACGCCGTCCAGGGCCTGGGGACGGTGCCATGAGCCTCCGCCTCCTCGCGCACACGCTGTCCCTGGCGCTGCTGTACGCGCTGATGGTGGGCAGCTTCCACCCGGTGGACCTCGCGCTGGGCGCCGCGCTGGCCCTGGGCGTGATGCGCCTGTTCCCCGCGGTGGGCCTGCCCCGGGGCCCGAGCGCGCGCGAGCACTGGCGGCGCGCGCTGCACCTGCCGCGCTTCGGCTGGGCCCTGGCCGTGCTGGTGACGCGGAGCTGCTTCCACGTCCTCACGGTCATCTTCGGCCCCGCGGACCGCGCGAGCCACGCGGGCGTGGTGGACGTCCCCATGGGCGAGCGCACCGCGCGCGGCGTGCAGGTGTCCTCGTGGGCGATGTCCCTGTCCCCGGGCACGGTGCTGCTGGAGCTGGACTGGGAGCGGCGCGTGATGCGCATGCACGCGCTGGACGCCTCGGAGCCCGCCAGGCTCGTCCAGCAGCAGGACGACTTCTATCGGCGCTACCAGCGCGCGGTGTTCCCGTAGGGAGGCGGCCGGCGATGCACGAGACCTTCTTCACCCTGGCCATCGTGTGGATGGTGGGCCTCCTGGGCACGCTGGTGCTGCTGGCCTCGCGCCAGCGCTCCGCCGCGGACGTGCTCATGTCCGTGGACACGCTCGGCCTGGTCATCTGCGCGGTGCTGGCGCTGTACGGCGCCACGCGCGGCGAGGCCGGCTACCTGGACGCGGCCCTGGTGCTGGCCCTGCTCTCCTACGTGCAGACCGTGGCCGGCGCCCGCTACCTGCACCACGGCCGCGCCTTCCACGACGAGGAGGACGCCCGGCGATGACGGCCGCCCTCCTCCAGTGGGTGGCCGACGGCCTGGTGGCGCTGGGCCTGCTCTTCATCACCGCCGCCATCATCGGTATGTACCGCCTGCCGTCGGTGCTCACGCGCGTGCACGCGGCGGGCGCGGTGCCCTTCGGCGGGGCGCTGGTCATCATCGGCGCCACGCTGGCGACGGCGGACGGCTGGCTGCTCGCCCGGGGGCTGCTCGTCGCCGCGTTCCTGATGCTCACCATCCCCAGCTCCGCCCACGCCATCGCGTGGCTGGCGGAGAAGCGGCCGGAGCTCGCCCACGACAAGGCCCGGCGCGGCCGGCCTGGAGCGGAGGCTCGGGCGCCGGAGCCTCCCGGCCCCCGCTAGCCGCCCGCACGCAGGCCCGCTCCCGGACGGGCGGAACGGGCACCCGGCCGCCTCCGGACTCCCGGGGCCCTGGCGGTCACCAGCTTGATGCGCGAGGGACCTCCACCCCCTGCCCGGGAGCCTCGCGCATGAGCGCCACTGTCAGCGACTATCTCATCTACCGCCTCATCCAGTGGGGGGTGCGCCGCATCTACGGCTACCCGGGCGACGGCATCAACGGCGTGATGGGCGCGCTGGGGCGCACCTCGGAGATGAGGTTCGTGCAGGTCCGCCACGAGGAGATGGCCGCCTTCGCCGCCTGCGCGCACGCGAAGTT
Source organism: Pseudomonadota bacterium (assembly GCA_023424585.1). GTDB lineage: Bacteria > Myxococcota > Myxococcia > Myxococcales > Myxococcaceae > Corallococcus. The sequence continues at coordinate 2,907 of JAFADT010000558.1, read as the reverse complement.
CACCGGCGACGTGGGCGTGTGCATGGCCACCTCCGGCCCGGGCGCCGTCCACCTGCTCAATGGCCTCTACGACGCGAAGCTGGACCACCAGCCCGTGGTGGCCATCGTGGGCCAGCAGGCGCGCACGGCCCTGGGCGGCCACTACCAGCAGGAGGTGGACCTCACCACCCTCTTCAAGGACGTGGCCAGCGAGTACGTCACCATGGTGACCGCGCCCTCCGCCATCCGGCACGCGCTGGACCGCGCCGTGCGCATCGCCCGGTGCGAGCGCACCGTGACGTGTCTGGTGTTGCCCAATGACTTGCAGGAGCAGCCCTACGAACCGCCCCCGCGCAAGCACGGCACCGTGCACTCCAGCGTGGGCTACGCCTCCCCGCGCGTGCTCCCCCAGGACGCGGACCTGCGCCGCGCCGCGGACGTCCTCAACGCCGGCAAGCGGGTGGCGATGCTGGTGGGCGCGGGCGCCCTCAACGCGGCGGATGAGGTGCTGGAGGTCGCGGACCGGCTGGGCGCGGGCGTGGCCAAGGCGCTGCTGGGCAAGGCGGTGCTGCCGGACGCGCTGCCCTTCGTGACGGGCTCCATCGGCCTGCTGGGCACGAAGCCGAGCTGGGACCTGATGCAGGAGTGCGACACGCTGCTGATGGTGGGGACCCGCTTCCCCTACGCGGAGTTCCTCCCGCCCGAGGGCCAGGCGCGCGGCGTCCAGATCGACCTGGACGGCCGGATGCTCTCCATCCGCTACCCCATGGAGGTGGGGCTCGTCGGCGACGCGAGGGAGACGCTGCGCGCGCTGCTCCCCCAGCTCGAGCGCAAGGAGGACCGCGGCTGGCGCGAGGGGGTGGAGAGGGGCGTGGCGCGCTGGTGGAAGGTGCTGGAGGCGCGCGCCATGGACGACGCGAACCCCCTCAACCCGCAGCGCGTGTTCTGGGAGCTGTCTCCGAAGCTGCCGGAGGGGGTCATCCTCACGGCGGACTCGGGCAGCTCCACCAACTGGTTCGCGCGCGACCTGAAGGTGCGCAAGGGGATGATGGCCTCGCTGTCCGGCAACCTGGCCACCATGGGCTGCGGCATGCCCTACGCGCTGGGCGCGAAGTTCGCGTTCCCGCACCGGCCGGTGCTCGCGGTGGTGGGCGACGGCGCCATGCAGATGAACGGCAACGCGGAGCTCATCACCGTGGCGAAGTACTGGAGGGAGTGGAAGGACCCGCGCCTCCTCGTCCTGGTGCTCAACAACCGCGACCTGAACCAGGTGACGTGGGAGCAGCGCGTGATGGAGGGCGACCCGAAGTACGCCGCGTCCCAGGACCTGCCGGACTTCCCCTACGCGAAGTACGCCGAGTCCCTGGGCCTCAGGGGCCTCCGCGTGGACCGGCCGGACCGGCTCGCCGCCGCGTGGGATGACGCGCTGGCCTCCGACCGGCCCGTGGTCTTCGAGGCCTATACGGATCCGGACGTGCCGCCCCTGCCGCCGCACATCACCGTGGAGCAGGCGAAGATGTTCGCCTCCGCCGTCGTGAAGGGTGACGTGGACGCGGGCGGCTTCCTCAAGCAGTCCATGAAGGAGATGGTGGAGACCCTGCTCCCCCACAAGGGCAACAGGTCCTGACGCGGGGCCCTCACGCGTCCTGGCGCAGGGCCTCGGCGGGGGAGACGCGCGTGGCGGCGCGCGCGGGCAGCCCGCTCGCCGCCAGCGCCGTGAGGAGCAGCAGCGCGGGGGCTCCCACGAAGATGACCGGGTCCAGGGGCGTGACGCCAAAGAGCATCGCGGAGAGCGCCCGGGCCAGCAGCCCGGCGCAGGCCAGGCCCACGGCGAGCCCCAGCCCCGTGAGCCGCAGCCCCTGCGCCATGACCAGCCGGAGCAGCCCCCGCGGCGTCGCGCCCAGCGCGCTCCGGATGCCCAGCTCGCGCGTCCGCTGCGTCACCCAGAAGGCCAGCAGCCCATACAACCCCACCGAGGCCAGGACCGCGCCCAGCAGCGCGAACGCCGTCAGCAGCCCGCCAATCACGCGCACCCGCTCGGAGCTGGCCTCCACCACGCGGTCCAGCGGGCGGACGTCGAGCAGCCGCAGGTTCGGATCCGCCGCGCGGACCTCCTCGCGCAGCAGCGCCAGCAGCCGGGGCGCGGGCAGCGAGGACTTCACCGCCAGGTGCAGGCTCTTGCGCAGGTCCTGCCCCAGCGGGACGTAGAGGTCTCCCGTCGGGGCCACGGAGACGCGCTCCATGGGCACGTCCCCGACGACGCCGATGACCTCCCGGGGCGCGGCGTCCCTGTCCAGCTGGAGCCGGGCGCCCACGGGGTCCCGGCCCGGCAGATGCCGGCGCGCGAAGGCCTCGCTGACCACCACCACGGGGGGACGGCCCGCCGTGTCCCCGTCCCCCATGAGGCGGCCCCGCTTCAGGGGGATGCCCATCGCCCGGAAGGCGCCCGCGCTGGCGGGCACGTACCCGGCCCGGGGCGGGGTCCCGGAGGGCGGCGGCGCCCCCGCGACCTGGAAGCCCACGTTCTCGCGCCAGACCTCGCCGGTGAGGGGAAGGGCCCCCGTGAGGCCCGCCGCGTCCACGCCGGCCAGCGCCTCCAGCCGCGCGGTGAGCGCCCGGGCCACGAGCGCGGCCTGGGCCTCGTCCGGGAACTTCTCCACCGGGAAGAACACCTCCGCCACCGTGACCCGCCGGGGCTCGAAGCCCAGCGGCACGGCCTGGAGCTTCCACAGCGTGCGGAGCATGAGGCCCGACCCCACCAGCGGCACCAGCGCCAGGGCGAGCTGCGCGACGACCAGCGCCGAGCGCGTCCAGCCCAACGACGTCGCGCCTCGCCCCGCGCGCGTCATCGGCGCGAGCGCGGCCCGCGCCTCCCCGCGCGACGCGTGGAGCGCCGGCAGCAGCCCCACCAGCACCGCCGGCACCAGG
>JAFADT010000553.1 GCA_023424585.1 Pseudomonadota bacterium | reverse complement strand
AGTCGCTCGCCTCCGCGCGCTGGCACCTGGAATACGCGCTGGTGGGCCTGGCGGCGGTGAACGCCGTGTTCGGCCACTCGCACAACATGCCGGCGGCGCTGCCGCACCTGCCCTGGTGGCTGCTGCTGCTCGCGCCCACGGTGGGCGGCCTGGCGGTGGGGCGGCTCCTGCGCGACCGGCCGGAGACGCACGGCCACGGCCTCCCGGAGGTGGTGCGCGCGGTGAAGAGCGGCGCCAACGTGGTGCCGGCGGACCGCGGGCTGCTCAAGCTCATCGCGTCCGCCATCACCATTGGCAGCGGCGGCTCCGCGGGCCGCGAAGGCCCCATCGTCTATGGCGGCGCGGCGTTCGCGTCCAGCGTGGGGCGCGTGCTGGGCTTCAGCCGCAAGGAGCTGTCCATCCTGCTGGCGTGCGGCGCGGGCGCGGGCATCTCCGCGTCCTTCAACGCGCCCATCGCGGGCGCGGTGTTCGCGATGGAGATCATCCTGCGCGAGTTCGAGCTGCGGGTCTTCTCCCCCATCATCCTGGCGAGCGTGGCGGGCACGCTGGTGAGCCGGGGCGTGCTGGACGAGGCGCCCATGATCCACCGGGTGAACTACGAGCTGGTCAGCGGCTCGGAGGTGTTCGCCTACGCGGCGCTGGGCATCGGGTGCGGGCTGCTCGCGTTCGCGTTCGTGAAGCTCCTGCACGGCGTGGAGCACTTCTTCCACGGCGGCATGGGCGGGACGCTGTCCCCGTGGCTGGGCAGGAAGCCGCTGCCGGTGCGCGCCGCGCTGGGCGGCCTGTGCACGGGGCTGCTCGTGTTCCTGAGCCCCACGGTGTGGGGCAGCGGCCACGACTTCATCAACATGGCGGCGGCGGGCCAGCTGCCCTTCCTCTTCCTGGTGACGGCGTGCGTGCTGAAGCTCGTGGCCACGTCGCTCACCATCGGCTCGGGCGGGTCCGGCGGCACGTTCTTCCCGGCGGCCGTGATTGGCGCCATGGCGGGCGGCGCGTTCGGCACGCTGGTGCACTACTTCTTCCCGCACACCACCGGGCCCAGCGGCGCGTACGCCATCGTGGGCATGGGCGGCGCGGTGGCGGCGCTCACGCGCGGCCCGCTCACCGGCATGATGATGCTGTACGAGCTGAGCGGCAGCCATGAGATCATCCTGCCGCTGATGGTCACGTGCACCATCGCGTCCGCGCTGTGCCACTACCTCACGGAGCGCACCACGCCCAAGGTGCAGAGCGACGAGGACCTGCTGGCGGCCACGCACGTGCGGGCCCTGATGACGGAGGTGCCGGCGGTGCCCGCGGGCACGCCGCTGCGCGCGCTGACGGACCAGCTGCTCACGTCCGAGGCCGGCACGCTGCCGGTGCTGGACACCGAGGGCAACCTCTACGGCACGGTGCAGGTGGAGCAGCTGCGCGAGGTGTGGCGCGACGAGTCCATGTACCCGCTGCTGGTGGCCAGCGACATGGCGCGCAAGCTGCCCGCGCTGGCGCCGGACTCGGACCTGGCGCACGCGCTCCGCGTGATGGACCAGGAGGACGTGGACGCGCTGCCGGTGGCGCCCGTGCTGGGGCTGGCGCCCTGCGGGCTCATCACCCGCGCCGCCGTCCGGCGCTTCCTCTTCGCGCAGCACACGCGCGCGCACGCCTCGGGCAACTACCCCATCACGCCCACCGAGGCGGCGCACTGAGCCACGGAGCGGGGCCGCGCCGGGGGCGGTGGGTCTGTCAGGAATCCCGGGGAGCGGGCATCCTTGGGCGCCATGTCCGACCCCGCCCTGTCCGCCCTGCGCTCCGAGCTGAACGCCGCCTTCCACGATGCCCGGGTGCACCGCATGGTGGAGCTGGGGCGCAGGGCGCGGACGGACCCGGAGGCGCAGGCTCGGCTGGACGCGCTGGCCCGGGGAAACGCCTTCGAGCGGCGGCTGGCCCTGGCCGCGCAGTTCACGCGCCGGGATGGCGCGGCGGTGCTGAAGGCCACGGCGGACGAGTCCTTCCGCGTGCGCGCGCTGGCGTTCGAGCTGGTGGCGCTCGCCTGTGACGACGCCCAGGCGCTGGAGGCGCTGCGCATGGCGCACGGGATGCGCCGCGAGCAGCACGTGGTGCACCAGCTGGTGAAGCGGAAGCGGCGCGCCGTCCTCGACGCGTTCCTGGACGGGCTGGCGGAGCAAGGCGAGCACGCCACCTTCGCGGACACGGTGCCCATGGCCTCTGAAGCGGGCCTGCGCAAGCACCTGGCGCGGGCGCTGGAGCGGCCCAGCCTCCGCTTCTGGACGCGGCTGGCGCGGCATGTCCCCCAGGTCCTGGGCGAGGTGCTGCTGGAGCGGCTGCGCGCGGTGACGGGCGAGCCGGACCCGGTGACCCGGCAGCAGCTGGCGTGGGGCCTGGCGTGGGTGGCGGAGCGGGCGCCCGACGTGGCCGAGGCACTGCTGGCGCTGCTCCTGGAGCGCGGCATCCCGCCGGACGAGCGCGCCGTGCGGCTCCTGGTGAAGCAGCGGCCGGTGCGCATGGTGGCGCTCCTGCGGAAGCATCCCCCGGCGTTCCTCCCGCACCTGCTGTTCGCGGAGTCCCTGTCCGCGCTGGACGCCGAGTCCCTGACGTGGATCGTCCAGCGCGACCCGACGCTGCTGGGCCGCGCGGAGGACGTGCTGGAGGACCTACCGGAGCCGCTGCGCGCGGCGCTCACCCGGGCCTGGGCCTCGTCCGTGGAGCGGGCGCCCGCGTGGGGTACGCCGCTCATCGCCCGCATCGCGGACCCGGCCGAGCGCGAGAGCGTCTACGCGCGCTGGACCGTGGGCGCGCGCAACCGCGACGGCGTCATCCCGCTGGAGGCCCTGCGGCACCTGCCGGTGGACCTGCGCGAGCGCGAAGCCCGGCGGCACCTGGACGAGGTGGTGGCGCTGGGCACCCGCGCCGAAGCGCGGCTCGCC
>JAFADT010000526.1 GCA_023424585.1 Pseudomonadota bacterium | reverse complement strand
GCGCCTGCGCCAGGTGCGGCCGCACCGGCCCCAGGTCCGCGCGCCGCGCCGCCTGCGCCACCACGTCCAGGGACTGAAGCGACGCCACGCGCGGCGCCGCGTCCGCCCACGACAACGCGCCCCCTTCCAGCAGCTCCTCCAGCCGCGGATCCGGCACCGGCTCCACGAAGATGCGCGCGAGGAAGCGGTCCGCGAACGCGGCCAGCGCGTCGTCCTCCGGCAGCGCGTTGGACGCGCCCACGCACACCCGCAGCGGGCACTGCATGCGCGTATGGCCCCGCCGGAAGGTGCGCTCGTTGAGCACGCCCAGCAGCGTGTTGAGGATGGCCGTGGAGCCCAGGAACACCTCGTCCAGGAAGGCCACCTCCGCCTCCGGCAACATGCCCGCCGTCTCCGTCTCCACCAGCCCCTCGCGCAGCTTGCGCAGGTCCACCGGCCCGAAGAGCTCGGACGGCTCCGTGAAGCGCCCCAGCAGGTACTCGAAGTAGGAGCCGCCCAGCCCGCGCGCCGTCCGGCGCACCGCCTCGCTCTTCGCCGTGCCCGGCGGCCCCACGACGAGCAGGTGCTCGCCCGCCACCGCCGACAGCGCCACCAGCTCCACCATCGCCTCGCGCTCCACCAGCCCCCGGCTCGCGTCGGTGAGCGCGTCGCGGACCTCGGCCGCCGCGACCTCGAAAGATACGGACATGTCCGGGAGCCTAGCCTCGCCCCCGGTCCGGCATACAGTGGCGGCATGGATACGAAGTGGAAGTGGCTGTCCCTGGCGGGCGTCCTGTCCGCGGGGCCAGCGCTCGCGGACGGGTGGCATGGCTATGCCTCCCTGGGCGCGGGCATCACCCTGGATCATTTCAGCGACTGGCGCGCCAGGGGCCCCGCCCTCCAGGCCTGGCTCGCCGTGGAGACGCCGCCCGGCCTGTCCCTGGGCGTCGTCTTCGAGACCACCCAGACCTGGGGCCAGCAGTTCGCCGAGGCGAAGAACCCGGCGGAGCTGGGCCGCGTGCAGTTGGACTACACCGCCGTGGGGCTGGAGGCCCGCCTGCGCTTCCTGGGCGACAAGCCGGTGACGCCGTGGGTGGGCGCGCGGCTGGCGAAGAGCTGGTCGCAGCCCTTCACGCCGGACAGCCTGGGCCAGCTGCGCCGCGAGGACTTCGAGGTCACCAGCATGGCCTTCCGCCTGGGCGTGGACGGCTGGATCTCCGAACGGTGGGGCGTCTCCGTCGCCACCGCCCTCCAGTTCTGTGACGTGAAGTTCACCAAGGCCACGGACGACACCAGCGCCAGCGCGGGCGTCAGCGTGAGCATGTGCGCCAAGCCGCTCCAGAGCATCGTCGCCGGGCCCGTGCTCCGCTTCTAGCGCGGGTACAGTGCGCGCCCATGAACACGCCGCCCCCCACCCCCGGCCCCCGCTGGCTCTACCTGCACGGCTTCGCCTCCGGCCCGGCCTCCGCCAAGGGCGTCTGGCTGGATGCGCACTGGGCGAAGCAGGGCATCCCCCTGGAGCGCCTCAACCTGCGAGTGCCGTCCCTGGAGCACCTGGGCCTGCACGCCATGCTGGACACCGTGCGGGACGCGCTGGGCACCCCCAACGACCGCGCCGTCGTCATCGGCTCCAGCCTGGGCGGGCTCGTCGCCGCGCGCACCGCCGAGCGGGACGCGCGCGTGAGCGCCCTGGTGCTGCTGGCCCCCGCGTTCCACTTCGTGGAGCAGCTCCAGCGCCGCATGGGCCCCCACGCCTGGGCGGAGTGGAGGCGCACCGGCTTCCTGGAGACGGACGACCACGCGGAGAAGCGCCGCGCGCGCGTGCACCACGGCATCGTCGAGGAGGCCCAGGCCATGGACGCGAAGCGCGGCCCCTGGCCCGACGTGCGCGTGCCTACGCTCGTCATCCACGGCCGCAAGGACGACACCTGCGACGTGCGCTATTCGCGCGAGTGGGCCCAAGGCAAGCGCCACGTCCGCCTGGTCGAGGTGGACGACGGCCACGAGCTGACCGCCTCGTTGGAGCTCATCGCGAAGGAGGCGGATGCCTTCCTTGCGCCGTGGCGAGGTGTGGAGCAGGCCCGGCAGGTGTTCACTGGCGGCTGACCGGAGCGCGTCCCCGGGGCCGCCTTGCTTCCACCGCGAACGCGCCAGCTAAGGTGGCGGCCATGAACCGCGAATACCACCGCTGGCACAGCCCGCGGCTGAACCGGGACATGGAAGTGCTGCTGTACGGGCACTCGGGCGAGCCCGTCATCCTGGTGCCCACCAGCAAGGGCCGCTTCTTCCAGGCCGAGGACTTCGGCCTCATCGCCGCCATCGCGGACGGCATCAACGCGGGCCGCTACGTCGTGGCGTGCGTGGACTCGGTGGACGAGGAGTCCTGGTACAACAAGGACGTCGCCCCCGCCGTGCGCGTGGCCCGCCACGCGCAGTGGGAGGACTACCTGCTGCATGAGGTGGTGCCGCTGGTGCGAGGCCGCTCCAACGGAGGCCGCCTCACGCTCGCCGGGTGCAGCCTGGGCGGCTTCCACACGTACAACGTGGGCCTGCGCCACCCGGACGTCTTCCAGCGCCTCATCTCCATGGGCGGCAAGTTCGAGACGGAGGACTTCCTCGACGGCCACCACGATGAGCAGGTGTACTTCCACACCGCGCCGCAGTGGCTGCCCAACCTGCAAGACCCCCGGCTCCTGTCCGCCCTGCGCCGCGTGGAGATGACCCTGGCGGTGGGCGAGCACGACTTCTGCCGCCCCTCCAACGAGAACCTCTCCAAGGTCCTCTGGCAGAAGGACATCCGCAACGACCTGTCCATCTGGAACGGCGGCACCCACGACTGGCCCGTGTGGCGGCAGATGATCCGCCAGTACCTGCCGGCCTGAGCGCCGCGCCCCGGCGGGGACGCGGGACCCCGGACACGACAGAGCCTCCGGTCGGAAGGACCCGGAGGCTCGCGGGATGCGCCAGCGTGAACGCCGGAGGCACTACTCGATGGGCACGAACACCTTGAAGCCCGAGCGGCCGCTGTTCGTCGTGTTGCGCTCGATGAAGTCGCTGGCGGACGAGTGACCGTCGCCCAGGGTGACGGCCGTGTGGCCGTAGATGCTGCCCAGGCGCGTGGAGGTGCTCTCCCACGTGAGCACGAGGCCCGGAATCTTCAGCGCCTCCTCCAGGGACATGTCCACCTGGCGGAACTTGTCGCGCGGCAGGTTGTTGTCGATCTGGTTGCCGTTGCCCGACACGCCGATGCCCAGGGCGTTGCGGATGGCCCGGCTCACGCCCGTGGCGCACAGGCCCTGGCTGTTGTAGCCGCCCATGCCCATGGCCGCCGCGCGCGCCGCCTCCGCCAGCCGGCGACCCTTGTCGGTCCCGCCGGTGGGGGCCACGCCCGTCGGCCCGCCCACGTCCGCGCCGCCCGTGTTCCCCCCGCGAAGCCCCTGACGTCCCCCGCCGGCATCGAAGCTGTCGGAGCCCGAGTGGCCAATCTTCAGGTTGTTGCCCGAGAAGATGAGGTCCGGGTTGGAGATGTTGTTGTCCTTCGCCAGCTTCTGCACGGAGGTGCCAAAGCGCTGCGCGAGGGCGGAGAGGGTGTCACCAGGGCGAATGCGGTAGTTGGACATGTAAGCTCCTGCACCCATTGTCGGGACTTCCTGATCCAGGTTGCGTCCGATTCCCAGATTCTTGGACTTTTCATCCAGACTGCAAGTTTACACCAAAATCAACCCTCCAGGGGCCGGAGGGTGCCGGCGCTGACGCGCAGGAAGCGCCACAGCACGGCGCCGGCCACGGTGATGAGGCCCGCGCACAGGCCCCACCAGATGCCCACCACGCCCATGCCCAGGTGGAAGCCCAGGAGCAGGGTCAGGGGCAGGCCCACGGCGTAGTGGCCCAGGATGTTGGCCACGAAGGTGAAGCGCGTCTGGCCGGCGCCGCGCAGCACGCCCGCGCCCACGCCCTGCACGCCGTCGAAGACCTGGAAGATGGCGCCCACCATCAGGAGGGGCAGCAGCAGCGGCAGCACCTCCGGCGGCGAACCGGCCAGCTTCGCCAGGCCCTGGGGGAAGAGCGCGAAGAGGAGCCCGCTGAGCGACATGGCCGCCGCGCCGGTGGCGAAGGCCATCAGGCCGCTGCGGCGGGCCTGCGGCGTGTCGTGCGCGCCCACGGCCCAGCCCACCCGCACGCTGCCCGCGTTGCCGATGCCCAGCGCCATGGTGAAGGTGAGGCTGGCGAAGGAGATGGCGATCTGGTGCGCGCCCACGCTCTCCGGCCCCAGCTTCGCGGACAGCACGCCCGCCAGCGCGAAGATGCCCACCTCGGCCGCGATGTGCAGGCCGATGGGCAGCCCCACCCGGAAGGCGCGCAGCTGGTCCGCCAGCACCGGCCTGCGCGACGGCGTGCCCGACACCGGGATGGCCTGCACCGCCCGCGCGACGATGAGCACCTCCAGCGCCGTGCACAGGAGGGTGGACAGCGCCGCGCCCGGCGCGCCCATGGCCGGCACCCGGGTGAGCGGCCCCGCCCACCCGGGCAGCGCCGCGCCGCCGAAGACGAACAGCGGCACCAGCATCACGTTGATGATGTTGGCCAGCACCGCGGACACCACCAGCGGCCGGGGCATCCCGATGGCCTGCAGGTACGCGCGCACCGTGAGGAAGATGAGCATCAGGGGCAGGCCCGGCGCGCGCAGGTGCAGGAAGGCGCGCACCTGGACGATCTGCTCCTCCGCCACGCCCACCCACGGCAGGCCGGACGGCACGGCGATGAGCACCGCCCACAGCACCACGCCCACGAACGCGGACAGCCACACGCCCTGCCACAGCACGTCCCGCGCGCGGCGCGGGTTGCCGGCGCCAATGGCCTGGGACACCAGCGGATCCACGCCCATCATCAGCCCCATCCCGAAGCTGCTGACGGCGAAGAAGAGGGCGTGGCTCAGGCCCACCGCCGCCAGGGCCGACGTGCCGGCCCGGCCGACGATGAAGGTGTCCGTCACGCCCATGAGGGACTGGCCCGCCTGCGCGATGCACAGGGGGATGGCCAGCCGCAGCAGGGCGCGCAGCTCCCCCCACGCGCCGCGGGCCGGGGGGGAGGACGACACGGAGGGCTCGACGGCGTCGGACGGCATGGCGGGGCCTATAGCCTCTTCGGGCCGGGATTGCGCTGACGCAAGCGACGCCATCCCCTCCCCGCCTGACCGCTCGCCCTCCCCCGTCAGGGCGTGCTGGCCGGGAACGGAACCGTGACGAGCGGCGTCTGGAGGCTGTCCACCTTCGACACGCGCACCCCCGCGTCGCTGATGGCGTAGACGTAGTCATCCGCCATCACGCTGCGGCGCACCTCCGGCGTGTAGTAGTAGCTCCACTCTGGCGCGCCCGCCTTCTTGAACAGGTCCGACATGGGCACCGCGCCCACCGGGGAGATGCCCGCCGCCAGGTCCACCCGGAACACGCGCAGCTCCGTGCGGAAGCTGGACCAGTAGTCCTCATACGTCGTGTAGGACGCGGAGTCCGTGAACGGGATGGCCACCAGGCCCTTGGCCGCGAAGTAGTTGAAGGCCTTGTGCTCGTAGAGGGCCTCGCTCCAGCCGTAGGCCTGGCCCACCAGCTGCGTGGAGACCTCCTTCGGGTTCGCCAGGTCGCCCACGTCGAAGAGGGACAGCTTCACGTTGCTCGTGCCGCAGCAGCCGCCGTTGGTCGGCTCCGTGTGGATGCCCAGGGTCAGCAGGTGGTGGTCCCCCACCGGGTGCATGTACGTGGAGAAGCCGGGCACCTTCAGCTCGCCCACCTTGCGCGGGTGCGCGGGGTCGCTGAGGTCGAACGTGAAGAGCGGATCCACCTGGAGGTAGGTGACGACGTAGCCGCGCGGGCCCACGAAGCGCGCGCTGAAGATGCGCTCGCCCTCGGCCAGGTCCTCGCTGCGGCCCAGCTCCGCCAGGCGCCCGTCCTGGACGCCCAGCGTCGTCACGCGGCTGGCCGTGGTGGTGCGTCCCCACCACCAGTCCTCGTGCTCCGGCTCCGGGACGCGGGTGGTCACCGTGGTGGCCAGGCGCAGCACGCCCTCGTACTCGTCCAGGGCGAACGGGTTGATGGGCGTGCCCTCCACCGTGCCGGAGCCCACGTACACCGCGCGGCCCGGCTGGCGCAGGTCGAACTTGTGCAGGTAGGTGAAGTCCTTCTGCCCCGGCTCCGGCCACCACCAGTAATGCGGGTGCGCCAGGTACAGCGACTCCCTGGACGCGTACACCGTGCCCGGCTCCGCCACCAGGCTGGTGCGCCCCGGCGCCGCCGTGCGCGCGTCCAGGTCCACCGAGGCCACCGTCACGAAGCCCAGCGCGGCCGGCGCGTTGCTCCGGTAGAAGTCACCGCAGGCCGTGGGCAGCGCCGTCTCCACGCCCGCCGCGTCCACGTGCCTGCCCGCGGGCAGCCACCGGTCCAGGGTGTTCGCGCGGATGCGCTTCTCGTTCTGGGCGATGAGCGCGTCGATGGCCTTCGTGAGCTTGCCCTCGTCCCGGTAGAGGTCCTCCGAGAAGTCCACCCAGAACCGCACGTCCTCCGGCCAGCGGAACGCGTCCGACAGCACCAGCCGCACGTGGCTGTCCACGCGGCGCGCCTGGTTGAAGATGCCGGGCAGGTAGAGCTGATCCACCACCGTGGGGTGCGCCACGTCCGACACGTCCACCGTGGTCACCTTGGTGCTGTCCGCGTTGTAGTAGCCGCACCCGAAGCCGTAGCAGGCCATGTCCGCGACGGGCGTCATGCCCCCGCCCGGTCCCGTGCCCGCCTTCGCCGGGGTGCCCGGCAGGGACAGCGCCACCTGCGAGACGATGACCAGCCGGTCGTGCTCGTCGAGCAGCATCTCCCGGGGCCAGCCCTCCACCTCCAGCGTCGCCGCCAGCGTGAGCTGCTCCGCGGGCCACGAGCGGTGCGCGTACAGCCGGTTGCCGGACAGCACGAAGATGCGCGTGCCGTCGTTCTGCACGAAGTCCGACTCGTGCACGCCCTCCACCTGGTTGTTGGTGCCGGTGGAGTCCTGGGGAGGCGGGGCGCCGTTGCCGCCGCCCGACGTCACCTCGCCGCCCGCGTCGTCGGCGGGCACCGGGCCGAAGACGATGCCGCCGCGCCCCCGGCCGAAGCGCTCCCAATAGCCGGGCTTCTGCTGCTCCAGCACCGTGCGCATCTGCTTCGTCGCGCTGTCCTCGATGTATTGCTCCAGCGCCGCGCAGTCGTTGAAGGTCTCCAGCTTCAGCGACTGCTGCACGGGTTGGTTCTCCAGGCCGTCCGGGGCCCTGCCGCCGTCACTACACCCCACCGCCAGGAGCGTGAGCCCCACCGTTCCGAAAAGGCTGATGCGCATGCGTGATTCCTCCCTCGAAAGCCTCGCGGGGCTCGGCGCATTGCCACGCCCATGCCAGGGGGGAATCCCGTCCGCACTGTCCGTGATTGCGGGGGGTTGGGGCGCGCGAGGGGTGGGACGCCGCTCTCAGAAACCTGAGGCGCGCACGCCCCCCGCGGGGGGAAAACCGTGGGTCTGGGGCACGAAGCGCACGAAGCGCTGCTGGAGCTGCGCGTCCATGCCCTCCAGCCGCAGCCCCATGCCCGTCTGCGAGCGGAACGCGCTGCCCATCCCGGGCGGGTTGCACCACGCCACCACCGCCTGCGCCTCGCAGGGCGTGCGCTGGCCGGCCATCACCAGCCGCAGGGACAGCCGCGAGCCCTCGCGCGCGGGCGTGAGCGTGCGCACGAAGAGGCCCTGGGGGCTGGCGTCATGGCTGAAGCCGCTGAGCGTGGGGCCGCCCTGGGTGCTGAACTCCACCACGGTGAAGAAGGGCACCCGCTCCGCGGCCCTCAGGGGGACCGTGCCCGGCGACAGGCGCGAGAGCACCTTCGCCAGCAGCTCGTCCGCGCCCAGCTGCCGCTTGAGCAGCAGCGGCGCGCCGCACAGCTCCTGCGCGCGCGCCAGCACGTCCGGCGCCTCCTCCACCCGCGACATCAGCACCAGCGGCTTGCGCGAGAACTGCTCCCGCAGGCGCGTGGCCAGCGCCAGGGCCTCTCGCGGCAGCCGGGACACGTCCACCACGAAGCCGTCCAGCCGCTCGCCCTGGGCCACGGCCTGCGCCGCCGCGTCGTCCAGGTCCTTGGCGTAGAGCACGTGCAGCCCCTCGTGCTCCAGCGCCCCGCCCAGGAAGGTGTGCAGGAAGCGGCCGCCCTCCACCAGCAGCACGCCCTTGCCGCGCGGCGGGCCCGTCCAGGCGCGCTCGCGCGACAGCCGCACCGCGGCCACCTTCGCCGCCAGCGCCTCCTGGCTCACCGGCTTGGGCAGGAAGTCGTCCGCGCCCGCGCGCCCGCAGTGCATCACCTCGTGCGGCTCGTCCGCCGCCGTGAACATCACCACGGGCACGTGGCGCCCCGCCGGGTGCGCCTTGACCAGGCGGCAGGCCTCGTCCCCCTGGAGCTTCTCCAGGTGCAGGTCCATCAGGATGAGCGCCGGCGTCCGCTGCGACAGCTCCGCCAGGCACGCGTCCGCCCCCTCCAGCCCCACCACGTCGCAGCCCATGCGCGACAGGTGCAGCCGCATCACGTCCCGCGCCGTCCGCGAGTCGTCCACCACGAAGACCAAGTCTCTCGGGCGCGGAGAAGAACCGGGGGTCATCATGACTCCCGGAGATAAGCGGACTCCGGGAAAGGCACCACGGACCTGACGCGACAACGTGCGCTGGTGGACGCCTCTTCCGCGTGGCGCAGGACGTCAGCCCCGGGGCTCGGCGCGGCCGGACAGCAGCTTCGTGAGCTGACGGGCAATGAGGGCGCACTGCGCGGCGTCCCCGGCGGCCAGCGCCTCCTTGCCGCCCACCAGCAGCTGCTGCACGGTGCCCACGGCCGACTCGGCCTCCGGGCTGGGGTTCTCCCGGGCGCTCTGCTGGAGCAGGCGCGCCAGCTTCTCCCCGCGCTCCAGCAGCTTGCGGAAGGTCTCCTCCGCCTTGCGCGCGTCCACCACGCCCTGCGCGTGGGCGTAGTGGGACTGCTCCTGGCCCAGCTTCTCCGCCTCGGCCTGCGGCAGGCCGGCCCGGGCCTCCAGGCGCACCAGCTCCATGTTTCCGGAGGTCAGGTCGGTGGCCTTCACCGCGAGGATGCCCTCGCCGGACAGCTCGAAGACGACCTCCAGCGGCGTCTCCCCGCGGTTGGCGACGTGCAGGTTCTTGAGGACCACCTCGCCCAGCTTGTGGTTCTCGTCCTGGAACTCGCTCTCCCCCTGGTACACGGGGATGCGCGCCTCCGCCTGGCCGGAGGTGCCCGGGAAGAAGATGTCCGTCGCCACCACGGGCACGCCCGTGTTCTTGGGGATGAGCCGCTTCACGCGCCCGCCCATCACGCCCACGCCCAGGCTCTGGCTGGCCACGTCCAGCAGCAGCGCCTGCCCCGCCTGCCGCACCAGCTCATCCGCCTGCACCGCGGCGCCCAGCGCCACGGCCTCGTCCGGGTGCACGTCCGTGGAGGGCGCGCGGCCGAAGAAGTCCGCCACCAGCCGGCGCACCAGCGGCACGCGGGTCATCCCGCCCACCAGCAGCACCACGTCCACCGAGCGCGGATCCATCCGCGCCTCCGCCATCACGCTCTGGCAGACCTCCAGGCACCGGCGCGACAGCGGCTCGGACAGCGTCTCGAAGAAGCCGCGGGTGAGCGCGGTGTTGATCTCCGTGAAGCGCTTCACGCCCGCCGCGTGGTCCCCCAGGCCGGACACGGAGATGGTGGCCTCCTCGTGGTCGGTGAGCTCGCGCTTGGCCGCCTCCGCCGCCACCTTCAGGCGCCGCAGCGACTGCGCGTCCCGGGAGACCGCCTCCTGGAAGGAGTCCTCCACCTGCGCCAGCAGCCACTGGACGATGCGCTGATCGAAGTCCTCGCCGCCCAGCGCGTGGTCGCCGCCCGTGGCCTTCACCTCGAAGACGCCGGCCTTCACGTCCAGGATGGACACGTCGAAGGTGCCGCCGCCCAGGTCGAACACCAGCGCGCTGCCCTCGAAGCCGCGCGACAGGCCGTACGCCAGCGCCGCCGCGGTGGGCTCGTTGACCAGCCGCACCACCTCCAGCCCCGCGATGGCCGCCGCCTCCCGCGTGGCCTGGCGCTGGTTGTCGTCGAAGTTGGCGGGGACGGTGATGACGCACTTGCGCACGTCGCGCCCGAAGTGGGCCTGCGCGTCCAGGCGCAGCTCGCCCAGGATGAACGCGGACACCTGCGTCACGGGCATCACGCGGCCGGACATCTTCACGCGCACGTCGCCCGTGGGCCCGGCCACCAGGGGATACGGCACCACCACCTTCGCCTGCTGCACCAGCTCCGGCGTGTAGCGGCGCCCCAGGAAGCGCTTGGTGGCCCACACCACCGCGTCCGGGTGCTCCTCCCCCAGGGCCTGGGCGGGCTGCCCCACCAGGCGGTCTCCCGCCCGGGTGAGGCCCACCACCGACGGCGTGAGGCGCCCTCCCGCACGCGAGGGGATGAGCCGCGGACGCCCGTCTTCCACGGTCGCCACGACGCTGTTGGTGGTGCCCAGGTCGATGCCAATGACAGGTTCTTGCATGGCGAGGGTGGGGCCACGCTACGGGCAAGGGCCGCTTCCGCCAAGTCCTGTCGCATGCACGCCGTCCGCTGCCGGGCGCCGGACTGCCTCGGGGGGCCCTCGGACCGCCGCCAGCGCACACGCCGGACGCGCCCGGCCGCCCGCCGCCCCCGGACCCCCAAGGGGCGCCGGCATCCATTGCCGCCAGGGACGCCCCATGCTAAGGGCGCCAGCGTCATGGTGAACGTCTCCATCGCCCGCCGCTACGCCCGCGCCATCCTCGACGTCGCAGCGGAAGGCAACCGCACCGACGCCGTCGCCGAGCAGCTCAACGCCTTCGCCGCCGTCGTGGCCCAGAGCCCCGAGCTGTCGGACGTGCTGCTCAACCCCGCCTACAGCCGCGCCCAGCGCAGCCGCGTGGTGGAGGCCCTGCTCCAGACCCTGCCGTCCCCGGCGGAGCCCGCGCTGGCCAACGCGCTGCGCCTGCTGGTGGACCGCAACCGCCTGGGCTACCTGCCGGACATCGCCCGGCTCTACCGCGACATGGCGGACGCCCGCGCGGGCCGCGTCCGGGGCCAGGTCACCAGCGCCGTGCCGCTCACCCCGGACGCCGTCACCCAGCTGCAGCAGTCGCTCCAGCAGCTCACCCAGCGCAACGTCGTGCTGGAGACCCGCGTGGATCCCTCCCTCCTCGGCGGCGTGGCCGCCCAGGTCGGTGGCACCCTCTACGACGGCACCCTGCGCACCCAGCTGGAGCAGCTGCGCCGCGAGCTGAAGTAGCCGCGCCCCCACCCCCGGTGCGCCCAACGTGCCGGGTTGTCCGGGCTGCCCCGCAGTCCTAGCCAAACCTGTATTTCCCGCTGGCTCGGGGAATGGGTATACTTCTGGTCAACGCGGACAAGCCCGCGTTTTCCGAGACGACCCGCCCATGCCGCAGCCCGTGTTCCAACGGCTTCCCGGAGCCCTTCCGTCACCGGGGGTTCCCGAGGAGACCCTGCCCTTCCTGGGCGCGTTGCTCAACGCGCCGGGTTGGGGGGTGGCGCTGGTGGATGGGGACTCCCGCCTCGTCTGGATGAACGACCTGCTGGCGTCGCTGTGCGGCCGGCCGGCGGGGCTGTGCGTGGGGCGCCTCCTGCCGGAGGCGTGGCCGGGCCTGGCGCCGCCCCTGTCGCTGCTGCTGGCGCGGGCGCAGTCCGGGGAGCGCGTGGCGGAGGAGCAGGTGTCGGGCCGCTTCGGCGAGGTGGGCACGCTGCGCCACCTGAGCGTGAGCGCCATGCCGGCGGGCCCGGCGGGAGCGCTGCTGCTGCTGCGGGACACCTCCGCGCGCCTGCGCGAGGAGGCGGCCCTGCGCGCGAGCGAGGAGCACATGCGCTCCATCGTGGAGATCTCCTGCGACGGGTACTTCTTCCACGACCGCGGGCAGTTCCTGGACATCAGCCCCGGCCTGGGGCGCCTCCTGGGGTACTACGAGACGGCGGAGCTGATCGGCCGGAACATCCTGGAGTGCGTGGCGCCGGAGTTCCGCGCCCCCGCCCGCGACGTGATGGAGCGCGGCGTGGAGGCCCCCTACGAGCTGGCCGTGCTCCACCGCGACGGCCGCCGCATCCCAGTGGAGGTCATGGGCCGGCCGGCCACGTACCAGGGCCGCGCGGTGCGCATGGGCGCGGTGTGGGACGTGAGCATCCGCAAGGCCGCCGAGGAGCGCCTGGCGCGGATGGAGCACTTCCGCGACCAGTTCCTGGACGCCGCGGGGGACGGCTTCAAGGCCCCGCTCCAGACGCTCCAGCACGAGGTGCTCGCGCTCCAGCACGCGCCGGCGATGCCGGAGGACCTGACCGAGCAGGTAGGGCGGGTGGGCCAGGGGGTGCGCCGGGTGGAGCGGCTGATCCGCCAGCTGCTGGACTTCACCCGCGCCCGGCTCTCCAACGGCCTGCCCGTGCACCCCGCCCCGGTCCACCTGGGCGCGCTGGCCGAGCGGGTGGTGGCGGACCGGCAGCGGTCCCACCCGGGCCGCGACGTGCGGCTCGTCCTGGGCGGGGACCTGAAGGGCACCTGGGACGGCGAGCGGCTCCACCAGCTGATGGACTCGCTGGTGGCCAACGCCCTGCACCACGGCCCGGTGACCTCTTCCGTGGTGCTCCAGCTGACGGGGCGCTGGGACGGGGTGACGGTGCAGGTGCACGACCCGGAGTGCCGGGTGCCGCCGGAGCACCAGGGCACCCTCTTCGAGCCGTTCAAGCACCGCGCCTGGTGCGCCGCCGACGACGGGCTGGGGCTGTCGCTCTTCATCGTCCGGCAGATCGCCCTGGCCCACGGGGGGCGCGTCTCCGTGGAGTCGGGGGCGGCGGACGGCACCCGGTTCATCGTGTGGCTGCCCCGCGAGGACGGCTCCCCGGCGTCCGGCGCGTGAGGCCGGGCCCGACGCCGGGCTCGCCGGGGCGGCGGGCGGGCGGGGCCCCTCACGTCCGGGACACCGGCTTACGTGCGCGATAAAGGGGCCCCGGGGTGGGGGAAGGCCCTGGCGCGTGGTGCGTTGCGAGAGTCCCGGTGGCCGTGATAGGGGGCCACCCGGTACATCAAGCTTCGTGGCGGCCAACCCCGTTCCTTCGGGCCGCCCCCTCCGCAAGGACGCAAGACCCCCATGGAAATCCGCGCCGACGAGATCAGCAGAATCATCCGGGAGCAGATCAAGGATTACGGCAAGAAGGTCACCGTCGCCGAGACCGGCACCGTGCTGTCCGTGGGCGACGGTATCGCCCGCGTGTACGGCCTGGAGGGCGCGCTCGCCGGTGAGCTGGTGGAGTTCGCCAACGGCGTGCAGGGCCTGGTCCTCAACCTGGAAGAGGACAACGTCGGCATCGCCATCATGGGTGACTTCAAGGACATCCGCGAGGGTGACTCCGTGAAGCGCACCGGGCAGATCGCCTCCGTGCCGGTGGGCAAGGGCCTGCTGGGCCGCGTGGTGAACGCGCTGGGCCAGCCGGTGGACGGCAAGGGCCCCATCGAGGCCACCGAGCACCGCCGCCTGGAGGTGAAGGCGCCCGGCATCGTGAAGCGCAAGTCCGTGCACGAGCCCCTGCAGACGGGCATCAAGGCGCTGGACGCGCTGGTGCCGGTGGGCCGCGGTCAGCGCGAGCTCATCATCGGTGACCGCCAGACGGGCAAGACGGCCGTCGCGGTGGACGCCATCATCAACCAGAAGGGCCTGGGCGTTTACTGCATCTACGTCGCCATCGGGCAGAAGCAGTCCACCGTCGCGCAGGTGGTGGAGAAGCTGACCCGCTACGGCGCCATGGAGTACACGACGGTCGTCGCGGCGAACGCGTCCGACCCGGCGCCCATGCAGTACTTCGCGCCGTACGCGGGCGTGGCCATCGGCGAGTACTTCCGCGACAACAAGATGCACGGCCTCATCGTGTACGACGACCTCTCCAAGCAGGCCGTGGCGTACCGCCAGCTGTCGCTGCTGCTGCGCCGCCCGCCGGGCCGCGAGGCGTATCCGGGCGACGTGTTCTACATCCACAGCCGCCTGCTGGAGCGCGCCGCCAAGCTGTCCGACGAGGAGGGCGCGGGCTCCCTCACGGCGCTCCCCATCATCGAGACGCAGGCGGGTGACGTGTCCGCCTACATCCCGACGAACGTCATCTCCATCACCGACGGGCAGATCTTCCTGGAGACGGACCTGTTCTTCTCCGGCGTCCGCCCGGCCATCAACGTCGGTCTCTCCGTGTCCCGCGTGGGCTCCGCGGCGCAGATCAAGGCCATGAAGCAGGTCGCGGGCTCCATGAAGCTGGAGCTGGCGCAGTACCGCGAGCTGGCCGCCTTCGCCCAGTTCGGCTCCGACCTGGACAAGGCCACGCAGGAGACGCTGGCGCGCGGCGCCCGCATGGTGGAGCTGCTCAAGCAGGGCCAGTACGAGCCGCTCTCCGTCGAGCGTCAGGTCATCCAGATCTACGCCGCCACGAACAAGGACGACGCCGCCAAGCGCGGGTGGATCCGCAACGTGCCGGTGAGCGACGTGGTCCGCTGGATGAAGGAGATGCTGGAGTTCGTGGACAGCAAGTACGCGAGCCTCGTCCAGGACCTGGTCGCCAAGCGCGAGCTGACCGCCGACATCAAGGCGACCCTCAACAAGGCGCTCACCGAGTTCAACGAGCTGTTCCAGCCGACCCCCGGCGCCAAGGTCTAGGCCGCGCCCCACGCGCGGTGCCGCAGCGACAGCCCCGTCCTCCCTTCACCCGGGAGGCGGGGCTTTTCGTTGGCCCGCGTGGGGGAGGCCCGGCGTCAGCGCAGCCGGGGCAGGATGGCGCGCAGGCTCTTGTCCGCGCTGCCCCGCGCGCCCAGCCGCTGCACGGCGGCGCGCTCGTAGGGCATCACGTTGGCGCGCTCCACCAACTGCACGTGCGCGCCCAGCGCGGCGGGCATGGCTAGGTCCAGCTCGAAGATGTCGCCCGCGACGAGCGTGGACTCCGGGCCCGTGTGCGTGGCGTCCCAGATGCGCTTGAGCGCGGAGAAGTAGCGCCCGCGCCGCAGGTACACCGGCCGGCCCAGCACGCCGTCCAGGTGGAGCGCCTCCGGCAGCGCGTCGAACCGCGCGTCCTTCGGCTCCGCTTCCTCCAGTTGGAACTTGCGCGCGTCGCCGAAGACCTTCAGCCGCTCGCGGCCCTTGGGGGCCAGCCTGTCCAGCTTCGCCTCCACCAGCTCCGTGTGCGCGTTCGTCACCACCGACACGGGCAGGCCCGTCTCGAGCAGCGCCTCCAGCACCTCCTTTGCCTCCGCCTTGAAGGCCGTGGCCGAGTGCCGGTACGCGTCCCGGTACAGCGTCTGCACCGTGTCCGTGCGCACGGCCTCGTCGTCGCCCTTGCCGAAGCGCTTGAGCAGCCGGTGCGCGGTGCAGGTGGCCGTCAGGTACGGATCCGCGGTGGCCGGCGCGACGATGCGCCCCCCCACCTCCCAGCCGTACTGGTCCACGCCCTCATTCAGCGCGGCGACCTCCTCCGCCCACGCCTGGGACGCGTCCTGCCCCAGCACCCGGTACAGCGCGTCCTGGAAGTGCCGCTGGAAGGGCTCGCCCTCCGCCAGCACGTCCGTGAAGGTCCCATCGAAGTCCAGCACCACGCACGCGATTCCCATCCAGATGTCCTTGCGGCAGCCCGGCCGCTGGAAAGCGCGACCGTGAACGAAAGCCCCGAATGACGCCCCGTCGGCGGCCCCGAATCAAGCCCCCCTGCCCTGCTCTTGGGCGGAGCCAGATGCCAACTCCCGGAAAGCCGGATCCAACCGGGGTC
>JAFADT010000449.1 GCA_023424585.1 Pseudomonadota bacterium | reverse complement strand
GTGATGAGCTGTCCCACATGGGCCTGCGGATGGTGCTGGCGCAGGCCACGTCCGGGCGGGGGCTGGAGGAGGCGCTCTTCGAGGCCTCGGAAGTCGTCAAGCGGACGCTGCTGGAGGCTGGCCGCCGGCTCTCCCCCGGGGGAATGGAGCTGGAGACGGAGTTCATCCTCGCGTGCCGCGACATCATGAAGAAGCGCATTGACGAGCGGCTCGTTTATATAAAGCGAGCGACGGAACAGACGCAGGGGGCTTTTGATTTGACAGAGGAGACGCGACTGCTCCTCTCCGAACGCAAGGAGCTGCTGGCGCTCCGCAAGCGCGTCCTGGATGAGCTGACCCCTGCTTCCTCGGCAACGGGAACAAAGGGACCAATGCAACCGGTTTGAGTTCGCGTTTGTAAGAAAGCTCGACTTTGCGGTAGATCGGCCGGCTCGCCCAGGCCAAAGCACCTGATTTTCTTAAGGAGAAGTACCCGAATGCCGACGCAGAAGCCCCCCAAGGCATCCGTGAAGCCCACCAAGAAGAAGGTGGACCCGGTGATCCGCAAGAAGAAGGCCCCGGACAGCCCTGCGGCGAAGGTCACGAAGGCAGCGGAGCCTGAGGAGAAGGTGCTGGCGGCGAAGGAAGCTCCCGCCGAGGCGACCGAGAAGATCAAGAAGAAGAAGGGCGTGGCCGCCATCGCGGACGACGTGGACCCCGAGGAGGCCGCGGAGGAAGCCGCCGCCGCCGTTCAGGTGGACCCCGACGCGGTGGAAGACGACGTGGAGGAGGATCCCGTCGCCGAGCGCAAGGAAGTCAAGGACCTGCTGGCCGCGGGCCGCGAGAAGGGCTTCCTCACCTATGACGAGGTGAACGACGCCCTCCCCGCCGACATCGTGTCGTCCGATCAGATCGACGACGTGATGAGCATGTTCGGCGACAACGACATCGAGATCGTGGACGCGCAGAAGGCCGCGCAGTCCAACGAGATCAAGCCCACCGTCGCCGTCGAGGAAGAGAAGGAAGACCAGGACGAGGACGAGAAGGACGAGGACGACGAGCCGGGCGGCAAGTCCAACGATCCCGTTCGCCTCTACCTGCGCAAGATGGGCAGCGTCAGCCTCCTCACCCGCGAGGGCGAGGTGGAGATCGCCAAGCGCATCGAAGAGGGTGAGAAGGAGGTCCTGCGCGCGCTGCTGGCCTGCCGCGTCGCGGTGGCGGACATCCTGGACATCAGCAACCGCCTGAAGACGGGCAAGCTGCGCGTGCGCGACGTCATCAAGGACGCGCCGGAAGAGGCCCAGTCGGAGAACGCCGAGGAGCCCAGCGAGGAGGCGGCCGAGGGCGAGGCCCCCGCGCAGCTGGCGCAGAGCGAGCTCAACAAGATCGAGCAGATCTCCAAGCAGATTGAACGCTTCCGCAAGTTCGCCAAGGACTGCGAGGTGCTGGAGGAGGAGCTCTCCGGCAAGAAGAAGCTGACGGAGGTCCGCAAGAAGGAGCTGAAGCAGGAGGTGAAGGACCTCCGGACCAAGATGATGGAGGTCCTGGAGGAGATGCGGCTGAACAAGAAGCAGGTGGACCGCATCGTCCTGAACCTCAAGGGCCTCATCGAGCGCGTGGAGAAGGCCGAGGAGGAGCTCGGGGACCTGGAGCGCCGCTACGGCGTGGTGATGAAGGACCTGCGCCCGCAGCTCAAGGAGTCGCGCGAGAACCCGAACATCGCCAAGAAGCTCCAGAAGCAGCTCAACTTCACGCCGGAGCAGCTGGAGGTCCTGGACCGCGACGTGCGCACGGCGGTGCGGAAGATCAAGCGCGTGGAGGAGGAGGCCAACCTCCCGGTGGACCAGCTCCGCCGCAACTACGACGCCATCCGCCTGGGCGAGAAGCGCGCCGAGCGCGCCAAGAGCGAGCTGGTGGAGGCGAACCTGCGCCTCGTGGTGTCCATCGCGAAGAAGTACACGAACCGCGGCCTGCAGTTCCTGGACCTCATCCAGGAGGGCAACATCGGCCTGATGAAGGCGGTGGACAAGTTCGAGTACAAGCGCGGCTACAAGTTCTCGACGTACGCCACCTGGTGGATCCGCCAGGCCATCACCCGCGCCATCGCGGACCAGGCCCGCACCATCCGCATCCCGGTGCACATGATCGAGACCATCAACAAGCTCATCCGCACGAGCCGCTACCTCGTGCAGGAGATTGGCCGCGAGCCGACGCCGGAGGAGATCGCGGAGAAGATGGAGCTGCCGCTCGACAAGGTGCGCAAGGTCCTGAAGATCGCCAAGGAGCCCATCTCCCTGGAGACGCCCATCGGCGAGGAAGAGGACAGCCACCTGGGCGACTTCATCGAGGACAAGAGCCTCGTGTCGCCCGCGGACGCGGTCATCAACATGAACCTGGCCGAGCAGACCCGGAAGGTGCTGGCCACGCTCACGCCGCGCGAGGAGAAGGTCCTGCGCATGCGCTTCGGCATCGGCGAGAAGAGCGACCACACGCTGGAAGAGGTGGGCCAGGACTTCGAGGTGACGCGCGAGCGCATCCGTCAGATCGAGGCCAAGGCGCTGCGCAAGCTGCGCCACCCCAGCCGCTCCAAGCGCCTGCGCTCCTTCGTGGAGAGCTGAGCCGCTGAAGGAGGCTGACCGTGGAGCCAGAAGGCCTCCGTTCCTTGAGTGGACCGGGGGCCTTCGTCGTCTTGTCCATCCCGCGTGAGGTGCGCCGTGGCCGCGAAGAAGCCCGCTGGAAAGCCCCTGCCCTTCTCCGACAACGTGATGAAGCAGGTGCGCTCCATTCCCCGGGGCGAGGTGCGCTCCTACGCGCAGGTGGCCATCTACGCGGGGAGGCCCGGCGCGGCGCGGGGCGTGGGGCGCGAGCTGAAGCACCTGCCGGGACAGGCCACGCAGGTGCCCTGGTGGCGGGTCATCCGCTCGGACGGCACGCTGGCGCCCCCGGTGGCGCACGAGCAGGCGAAGCGGCTGCGCGCGGAGGGCGTCACCGTGACGGAGAAGGGCCAGGTGTTCCGAGTGGCGCTGAAGGACGGCAAGGCCTGACGCGCGGGCGGTGCTTGCCAGGCGCGCGCGGGCGGAGAGATAGTCCGTCCGCGTCTGGCATTCGTGAGTGATGAGGGCCCTTAGCTCAGCGGTTAGAGCTGTCGGCTCATAACCGATTGGTCCCTGGTTCGAATCCAGGAGGGCCCACTCCCCTCACCTCCGTCCGCCGCCTCCGCGCTCCTTGTTCCCGCGCGGCCTGGTCCAGCTCGCGTGGCACCCGCTGGCGCTGTTCCGGCGACAGTCGCGGGGAAGCGCGCGCTCAGCGCCTCTCCAGCAATGGGCGCGGATCGAAGGTGACGCGGATGCGGGTGATGCGCCCGTTCTCGACATGGCTCCAGTTCGCCACCGGCACGGGCTCGTGCCCGGAGGGATGGATCTCGAACCAGGTCAGCACGTCGGCTCCGTCCACGAAGCGGTGAAGCACGGTCACCTGGGGCGACACCTTCCACATGCCGTTGACGAGCCCCTTCACGCAGGCCTCCGCGCCCTCCGCCTTGCCGAGCGCGCCGACGAAGCTCACGTCGGGCGCGAGCGTGTCTCGCGCCATCGACTCATCCTTCGCGCTCCATGCATCGAAGTACGCCTGCACCACCTCCACGGGACGTCTCATCGCTGGCCTCCAGGTGCTCGACGGAGGAGCCCGTCGAGGATGGACGTGACCATGCCTCCCGCCATGGACAACCCAGTGTCAGGTTTGTACGCGCCTCGGCCGGCGGGGAGGCGCCTGGGACCTCTCTCGCTCCGCGAGCGGGGGGCAACCTGCTCGCGGGCGTGGCGGAGCGCGCGTCCGGAGAGAAGCTGGACGCGGACCTGCGCCGCCGCCCCTTCGCCCCCCTCGGCATTGGCGGCGCGTAGGATGCGCGGACATGGACTTCCAGGCGCGGCTCGCGGCGCTCACGCACCAGCTCCGGCCCTGGTCTCCACTCTGGTCCCGCTCCATCCTCCAGGGCTGGCCCGGGTCCGGCGCCGCCTATCCCGAGGACTGGCTGGCCTATGCCCGGTCGCTCGATGAGGCGGGCGAACGGCGGCTGGACCAGGGGGTGCTCGTGGGCGCCCCGCCTCCGTCCCTGGGCGCGCTCCTCGGCGCGCTCCAGGAGCTGACGGCGCTGCCCTGGCACGAGGGCCTTCACGCGCTGACGGTCGCGGAGACACAGGGGCTCAGCGCCAAGAAGACCCACGAGCTCGAGCGGGTGCTCGCCCTGCTCGCGCCGAGGACGCGCTTCATCCACCAGGCGGTCGATATCGGCGGCGGCATGGGGCACCTCGCCCGCCTCTGTGCACGGACGTTCGGGTGGACCTTCCACAGCATCGACCGCGACGCCGCGCTTCAGGACAAGGGCCAGCGCTGGCTGACGAAAAACCAAGCCTCGGGCAGGGGCACCCTGTGTTTCATCCAGGCCTCCGTCGAGGACGGGCTCCAACCGCGGATCGATCCGCTCTTCTCCGGCCGGGACCGCGCCTCCATTGGCCTGCACACCTGCGGGCCGCTCGCCCTCACGCAGCTCCGCAAGAGCCAGGGGGCGGGCTTCGTCCTGAACATCGGCTGTTGCTACGACAAGCTGGAGGCCCCGCGGGACTTTCCCGTCTCCCGCTTCGGGGCCGCGCATCCCCTGCCCCTCACCCCGCATGCCCTGGCGCTGACGACGCGGGGACGGTCTCACAAGACCGAGGCGGAGTTCGCGCGGATGAAGCAGGTGTACGCGTGGCGTTTCGCGTTCGAGCTCCTATCGAGGCAGCGCTTTCCCGAGCGCGGCTTCGTGAGGGCAGGAGACGCGCCCCGGACGCTCTATGCCGGACGCTTCGCCGTCTACGCGCGCGACCGCCTGGAGCGCCTCGACCTTGATCCCGGCATGACGGACGCGGAGCTGGATGCCTTCGAGGTTTCCGTTCGCGCCGAGACACGGGACCTCTTGCTCTGCCATCTGCTGAGGGACCGCTTCGCGAGGGCGTTGGAGGTCGTGCTCCTGCTCGATCGCGCGCTCCTCCTGGAGGAGCTGGGCTTCCAGGTCGAGCTCCTCCAGGTCTTCGACCCGCGCCTGTCTCCGCGCAACCTCGCGCTCATCGCGTCGCGAAGCCAGAGGCCAGAGACCGACTCAGGACCGCCGCCTGATCACCAGGGCGGGGCGTCTGGAACCGCTGGATGAGGCACCGCGTGCCCTTGTCGCGCGCCCGCTCCGTACACTTCCGGTCCCCGTCGTTCCACGCGAGCATCCGGCAGAGCACGTCGCGGTGCATCCATCCCCGCTCGGCCTCAGACAAGAACCGCGGCGGAGGTGCGGACAGCCGGTCAGGTGATCGCGGGCTCCGGTGCCGAACCGGCTTCGTCCGTGTGGGACGAGTGTCCCAGGGCCCGGCAATCCCAGATCGCGACTCCCGCACGGATGAAGCCAGCCATGATCGGATAGACGGCACAGCGTTCGACGAGGCCAACGAGGACGTTGGCGCCTGAGCTGGCGACGACGAGGAAGGCCACCAGCGAGCCGAGCCCGAAGACGCCGAGTACGACCATGGCCCTTCCAGGCTTCCAAGCGACTCCGATGTGCTGGCGCTGGCATCCGAGAAGGAGCACGAGCACGTTGCCACCAACAATGGATGCAAAGGCACCCAGGCCGTGAAGGTCGACGGCGCCGTCAGGCGGCTCGCCGGAACCGGGATTGAATGCGAGCAGGACGCCGCCAACCGCCACCAGGGCGCCCAGGATGAGCGCTGCCCCACGGCGCCAGCCACGCAGGCCCCTGAGCAGGGCGACACCGACGAAGAACACGATCCCGAAGAGGAAGAAGCCGGTGTTCATGACCCACGCGAGTGGCGAGTTCATGAACTGCCCGAGCGCCACCAGGGGACCACGAACGCCCAGGTCGCTGATGTAGTGATAGGTATAGCTGTAGGGGGGATCTGTCCATGCGGCAGCAGCGATGAACTCGGTGAGGAAGAAGATCATCGCCCCGGCGACGAGCACCGCGCCGACGGAGCGGCGTTGCATCATCGGGTGCGCATCCGGGGCGAGCGTCGCAGGCGTCGTGTAGCTCAAGCGCTCGTCTCGCGTGGAACTGGGGATGGGGTCGGTGATCTCGGCCATGGGTGTGACGCGCTCCGTTGTCTGGCGAGGTTCAACCGAGGCGGGCGGCCCCACACCCTCGATGATGGCGTCAAGGAGCTGGCCCGCAGGCGCTCCTTCGTGTCGCTTCATGTCGAGCAGCCTGCACCGTGGTGTTCAAGACGACCAGGACATTGATTGCAAGGGTTTCAGACCCTATAGGTCTGACTCATGGAGCTACGTCACCTGCGGTACTTCGTCGCTGTCGCGGAAGCGGAGCACTTCGGAAGGGCGGCCGAGCAGCTTCACGTCTCGCAATCACCATTGAGCCGGCAGATCGCCCAGCTCGAGGAGGAGATTGGCGTCGACCTTTTCGTGCCCTCGGGGCGCGGCGTGAAGCTGACTCCCGCCGGCCAATCGTTCCTCGAAGGCGCCCGTGCCACCCTGGCCCGCGCCGCGCAGGCGGCCGAGGACGCCCGCGCGACGGCGCAAGGCCGTATCGGGACGATGATGGTCGGCTTCGACGGTGCCCTGGCTGACACCCTCCTGCTGCCGGAGATCGTGCAGCGGTTCCGCGCGCGTCATCCGCGCGTCGAGGTGCGTCTCCGTCCGCTGCCGAGCGAGGAGCAGGTCGCCGCGCTACGCGCTGGCAAGATCTCGGTGGGCTACGGCTATCACTCGCCGGAAGACACCCCGCTCGTCCGCTTCAGGGTGCTGTTCCGCGAGCGCGTCGGCGTGGTGATGTCGAAGGGCCATCGACTCGCCGCACGACGCACGCTGCGGATCGCGGATCTGAAGCACGAGCGCATCCTCTGGCCTCCGCGCAAGGAGGGGCCCCGCCTCCACGACGACATCGTCGCCGCGTTCCGAGCGCACCACCACACGCTCGAGAAGGTCCACGAGGAGGTGAGCGGCGAGGTCATCCTCATGCTCGTCGCGAGCGGCGAGGGCGTCAGCTTGTTTCCCGAGAGTGCCGCACCGACGCTCCTGCCCGGAGCGGTGTTCAAGCGGGTCCGGGACCTGAACGTCACCATCCAGGGCCGCTCCGCGTGGCGTGCCATGGACGACAAGGACCCGCTCGTCACCTCACTCCTCGAGATCACGAATTCGGTGCACTCCTCGCGACGGTAGACGCGAAACACATCACGCAGTGGGAGAGGAAGGCTCTCCAAGAAAGCAACGTCGAGGGGTCCTTCGGTGAGCACATCCTGAAGCCTGACGCCAAGGAGCTCGCGCCCGCGCCGCCCACGGGCTCCGGCCAATCAGTTGCCGAGCAGGGGGCACGTGGCCTCACGGAAACGAGTAGGCCGTCGGTTCACCGTCATTCCTGTCATCCCCCTCCACGAGGCACGGCGCCATGCGTGTGCGGAGCCAGTCTCATCGTGATGACGCAGTGACTGAGAGCCGCTCGCATTTTGCCCCAGGACCCGTGACAATCCGCGTCATGACCCTGCGACGCTCGATTCTCTCCCTGCTGGTTGTCTCCCTCACGGCTCTTCCCCTTCTCCCCGGCTGTGGCTCCGACGACGGCGATACAGCGCCGGATGCGGGTACCACGACCGACGCCGGCACCACACCCGACGCGGGCCCACCACCCGACTCAGGAACCGACCAGGACGCAGGCACCGAAACGGACGCCGGTACCATCACCGATGCGGACGCCGGTACCACCACCGACGCTGGCACCGAGACGGACGCGGGCACCGAGACGGACGCTGGCACCGAGGCGGACGCGGGTACCAACACCGAAGCGGGCACCGAAACGGACGCCCGGAACAACACCGACGCAG